>JANLIP010000042.1 GCA_024654165.1 Candidatus Kaiserbacteria bacterium
GTGGAAGAAGGGGAGAGACAGGTGATTTTTGAACCCGAAAACATCATCCTTAATCCGCCTGGCGCATGATTGACATGATTAATAATATAGTGTATAATGTCCTATGACTGAAGTTCTAAAAGAAACGAATTTCACTACTCTGGGCGAGAAGAAGAGGGGCAAGGTGCGCGACATCTACATTCAGCCTGAACGGCTGATTTTGATTACCACAGACAGACATTCTTCCTTTGACCGCATAATCGCTCATATCCCGCACAAGGGCCAAGTGCTGAATCAAATCAGCGCTTTTTGGTTTGAGCAGACTAAAGACATTGTTCCGAATCACGTTCTTGCAATTCCGGACCCTAATGTAACCGTCGGCAAGAAATGCACGATGGTTCCTGTGGAAGCGGTTGTGCGCGGATATTTGACCGGCGTTACCGACACGGCTATTTGGACTCGATACGAAAAAGGAAAACGAGATTTTGGGAATGTCGTGTTGCCCGACGGCATGAAGAAGAATCAGAAATTGCCGCATCCGGTTTTTGACCCGACCACAAAAGAAGACGCGCACGACCGCGCAATTTCGCTGAAAGAAATGATTTCTGAAGGATTGGTGACTGCGGAATTGTTGGAGCAGATAGAGAAAACCGCGCTCGCGTTGTTTACACGCGGGCAGGAAATTGCCAAAGCACACGGGCTTATCCTTGTTGATACCAAGTATGAATTTGGAACAGATGAGAACGGGAGACTTATTTTGATAGATGAAATACACACGCCCGATTCCTCGCGCTTCTGGCAAGCTGATTCGTATGAAGAACGAGTCTCCAAAGGTGAAGAACCGCAGTATTTTGATAAGGAATTCTTACGCCTGTGGTTTCGGGATAATTGCGACCCGTACAAGGATGCGACTCTTCCGGAGGCACCCGAAGAGCTTGTAGAAGAGCTTTCACGCAGGTACATTCAGATGTATGAGCAGATTACGGGTAAGAAATTTCTGCCCGGAGAGACGCCGGTTCTGCCGCGAATTGAAAAAAACCTAAAAGAGTATGCAATCTGAACCACTTACAGCAGTTAGTTCAGTAGACGGGCGTTACCGCGATATCTCCGCCGTGCTCTCGGAGTATTTCAGTGAATACGGATTGATCCATAAACGGCTAATCGTGGAGTGCGAATATCTCATCGCGCTTTCCGAAACGCCTGGCGTCGGTGTACGGAAGTTGACCAAAGATGAGAAGGTCTTGCTTAGAGAACTGCCGAATATCTCCGTTGCAGACGGGCGTATTGTAAAGAAGATTGAAAAAGAGGGATTTGAAGGAATTCCCGCGACCAACCACGACGTTAAGGCCGTGGAATACTTTCTCAAGAAGAAGCTCGCGGGCACGTCACTCGGGGATATTGCTGAATGGGCGCATTTCGGTCTTACGTCCGAGGACGTAAATAGCATTGCGCACGGATTTGCCCTGCGTTCTGCGCTCCAAGGCGTCATTGTCCCCGCTATTGAGGATGTGCGCGGTGTATTGGAAGACCTTGCCAAGAAACATGCATCAACGTCCATGCTTGCACGCACACATGGCCAATATGCGTCTCCCACTACGTTTGGCAAAGAAATGCGAGTATTTGAGTCACGGATTGCACGCCAGCTTGAGCAATTGCAAACGCGCACTGTCCTTGTGAAATTCGGAGGGGCAACTGGAAATTTCAATGCTCACGTCGCTTCTGTACCGAATGTTGATTGGCCAGCATTTGCCAAGAAGTTCGTCAACGGGTTGAATGAAGACTATAAGATCAAAATTGAGCTTAACAATGCCACTACGCAGATAGAGCCGCATGATACGTATGCGGAACTGTTTGATAATCTACGGCGCGTAAATACAATTCTCACAGGATTCTCGCAGGACATGTGGCGCTATATAAGCGACGGTTGGATTACACAGAAGCCGAAAGAAGGGGAGGTTGGTTCATCGGCGATGCCGCACAAAGTCAATCCGATTGATTTTGAGAACGCGGAAGGTAATTTCGGGGTTGCCAACGCATTGTTTGAGCACTTCTCACGCAAGCTTCCCATCTCGCGCCTTCAACGCGATCTTTCCGATTCAACGGTAGAGCGCACATTCGGGACGGCTTTTGCACATTCGCTCATCGGCTATAAATCGCTTCTGAAAGGTCTTGGCAAAGTCAGTGTAAACGAAAGCGCGATGCTAGAAGACCTGCAAGCGCATCCGGAAGTACTCGCGGAAGCGATACAGACAGTCCTTCGCAAAGAGGGCGTAGATGTTCCCTATGAAAAACTAAAAGACCTCACGCGCGGGCAGCAGGTGACGCTTGCAGATTTCGCAAAATTCATAGATGGACTCTCGGTAGACCAAAAGATAAAAAAGCAGCTCAAAGCATTAAGGCCCGAAAACTACA
>JANLIP010000049.1 GCA_024654165.1 Candidatus Kaiserbacteria bacterium
GTTTCAGTTTGTGACCCTACAGAGAATCGAACTCTGGTTCCATCCTTGAGAAGGATGTGTCCTAGCCGCTAGACGATAGGGCCTGAAAACAAAGGGATAATAACACGTCAGGATTTCTTGAGCCATTCTGGCTCCTGGCGCACAAGAAGTTCGCTCGCGCGCTTCGGTTCCTCCATTATTTCTAGAACCGCTCTTTCCATACGCATCCCCTGCGAGCCTTTTACCAAAACAATGTCGCCCTCTTGCAATTCTGAAGCCAATTCTTTTCCAGCGCGTGCGGATTCGTTTTGCCCATAAATACGAATTGATTCCGCCTTCATTCCTGCCTCCTTTGCAGATTCAGCAACCTCGCGCGCGCGAAAACCAACGGTAAGAAGCATATCGGCGCATTCTGCTGTTTTTGCCCCAAGCTTGCGATGCGATTCCGCACTCCATTTTCCAAGCTCCAGCATATCGCCCAAAATCGCTATGCGCCTTTTCGCGCCCGTCATACTTTTGAGCGTATCCAGAGCAGTAAGTGCGGCGGTAGGAGAAGAGTTGTATGCGTCGTCTATTATTACAGAATTCTTAAGCCCTTTAAGAATCCGCAAGCGCCCCGGAGGCGGAACCCATTTGCCAAGCGCATTGGAAATAGATACCAAATCCAGGCCAATCATTTTTCCGACAGCGAGAGCAGAGAGCCCTGCATAAATAGGCGGATGCCCAAGCGCGCCGAAGATTGAAATGGGAACAGACGAGCCTGTGTAGTTCACGCGAAATCTTGTACCGATGGGCCTGCTATCCTCGTAAATAGTTTCATCGTGCGAGGCGACAAAATCATTGTAAGCCTGCAGGCCGAAAGTAATTTTCTTAATCTGGCTTCCCCTCTGTGATTCCAGCATCTTAGGGTCGTCGCCATAAAGCACAAGAGTGCCCCCTGGTTTTAAACTCTCTGCAAGCGCGAACTTTTCTTTCATCAGCTCCTCAGATGATTTAAAGAATTCCACATGAGCCGGCGTTTCCGGTATAGCCGTTAAAACCGCTATGTCCGGCTTGAGCCACCCGGCAATTTTGCGTATATCGCCCGGCCTGTCCGCTCCTACTTCAAGGACGAGCCACTTCGGATATGATTGCGGGATTAATATAAGCCAAAAACCCTTCGCGATATTAGCCAGCCATTTAAAAGGATTCTTCCATCCATTTTCACATCCAAGAATAGCGAGCGGAACGCCCACATCGCTATTGAAACTTTTCTCGCTCTTGCGCACATGCAATCTTCCCGAAAGAACCGCATATATTGCGTCCTTAGTGGTAGATTTGCCCACGCTTCCTGTTACTGCGATTATTTTCGGCTTGTACCGAAGAAGCACAAGCCGTGCCTCCCATGTCAGGATATATATAACTAGTTGTTTTAAGGCATTTGTCATACGTAATACAGAATACTAGAGTCTAGAAGCTAGAAGCTAGAAGCTAGAAGCTAGAAGCTATTATATTATCTATCCGGCGGAATATTGTAATAATTAATCAGGAATTTTGTGATATCAAGAAACGGCCGAGCTAATGTGTGCGAAGCATATATCTCTTTCTGCGGTTCAACTGCATAGAGGAACACAATGAACTTCGGATCGTGCGATGGGAAATAGCCGAAGAATGAGTGCAGATACCTGTCGGTATAATATCCGCCTCCTCCCGGGATTCCAATTTGCGCAGTGCCAGTTTTTGCCGCAATTGAATAATGCTCTTGCTTCAATTCCCCGCCTAAAAGCGCCTCGTCATACACCTCTGTCAGCATCACGGCCATTGCTTCCACTGTTTCCGGTTTTAGAATCTGTTTTTGCGGAAGAGTCGTGACGTTGCGGACAATACCGCTTTCATAGCGCACCGCCGTAACCACATGCGGTTCTGGCAGAAGCCCCTGATTTGCAAGCACCCCAAGCGCGCGAATCATTGCTATCGGAGTAACGGCAATCCCCTGCCCGAAAGATGCGCTGGCATAATCCACATCCACCCCTTTTTCAATCGCGCGTACGTTTCCGGCCACTTCGCTAGGCAAATCAATTCCTGTTTCCTCCCCCAACCCGTAATCGTGCATGTATTTTGCAAATTTTTCCTGCCCAGTTCTTTCTTCTGCAAATACGGCGCCCGTGTTCAGAGATTGATTTAGGACTTCCTGCATAGAAACAACTCCTCGGCCCTTGCCGTCAAAGTTTGATATCTTGTAACCGCTTCTCATAATAAATCCCTTGTCGTCGTATGTCGTCTGCGGGGTTATTGCTCCGGCATCAATCCCGGCCGCTATTGTGAGAGGTTTCAAAATGGAGCCCATTTCGTATATGGATTCCACAAGCGGATTAGTAAAAACGGCAGGATTATCAAC
>JANLIP010000003.1 GCA_024654165.1 Candidatus Kaiserbacteria bacterium
CTTTTTTTTGTTTGGCATTCCACGCAAGCGCCTTCGCAAACACGGTCGCTACCTGTTCTTTCCTCATGCCTGGTGTGATAGTGATAAAACGATTATCACCGACAGTTACTGCGGCAAGACTTTGATACCACGGCGCATCGGCGATGCCGATAGCGACCCATGCAAATATGCCCTTAAACACATGTGCGACATTTCCAACTGCCGCCTGAAACGGTGAATCGTGACTCTCAAGGAATGTGTTTACCAGTGCATCTTCGACGATACTCTTCTCTCGAGGGTTGACCGTGACAGGAAATTGCTCCGACATCGCAGAGAGAGCTTGTTTTTGTTCGTGTTGGACACTGATCGCAAGAATAGTAGGGAACGAAAGAAAAACACCTCCTAAGATAGAAACGAATAACAGCACCCCAAGACCAATCTTCATTGGAATACGACTCATTACTGTTATTGTAGCAGTCCTTTAGGCTCCGTTGGCGATCAATTTTTCTTGCCCGTACCCGGGCTTAGAGAAGAAATGGGGACAGGCACAATTATTCAGAATAGTCCGTATGTTTCTATTCCTAACTTTTGATATGATATTCAAATATGAAGTTGACAAACGATAGCTACATAATTTCGATAGGTACAAAAAACTTCGCCGAAACATATTTCAGAGATAAGGATGGTTGGGTCAAGATTTCTGCAAAGGGTAAAAAATTTAGGCTGACAGCAGAACAACTTCTTAATCATCTATTGCCGGCCGTAGCCGGAGTAAAACCGGATCTGACCTGGAGGGTTGAATACAAACACCAGAAAAAACCAGGTGTTGCAAAGAAGTAGATTTGTCTGGCTCCGCGGGCGACCAAGAAAACAAAGCCACATTACTTCTGCGCCACTGAAAGTCAAATAAGCGGGGTGTCCATGGCCAACACCAGGTGTTGGCCAGACATAACATTGCGACATATGATTTTTCGGTTAGTATACGGATACGCCCTTATAGGGTGGCTAGTAATGATTGAAAATTAAGCTCCGCGGTAGCTCAGTGGTAAGCCGTAAGAACGTCTTTCTGCATCGGCGCTCGGCGGAAGTGAATGTGCAGACGCATTCACTTCGCCTCGCTTCTCGCAGTAGGGCGGCTCGCTGTAGAATACATATGGTTTCTGAAATTCGCTCCGCGGTAGCTCAGTGGTAGAGCGGCTCGCTGTTAACGAGTTGGTCGTAGGTTCGAATCCTACCCGCGGAGCGAATTTCGGAAACGAATCGAATTGGTCGAATCCTACTACCAAGTGAGAGAGGATTAAAATACTTGAGCTGAAGTGTTTTATCCGAAGGAGCGCAGGGAGAAAGCACGAATGTGCTTACCCGCGGAGCTTAGTTTTCAAAATCACGAACATGACCTTTACACTCACCAGTCCTGCGTTCGAGAATAACGGGATGATTCCTGCGAAATACACGTGCGACGGCAACCGCGAACTTTCGCCGCCCTTGATCATTTCCGATGTGCCCGAGATGGCAAAATCGCTGGTGCTCATCATGGACGACCCGGACATTCCAGAAATAGTGAAGGAAAAAATCGGGCTTTCGGCCTATGATCACTGGACGCTCTACAACATTCCTCCGGAGACGCGCGAGATACCCGAAGGAGGAACGGTGGGAACGCCGGGAGCCACCACTGGCGGCGAGTTGCGGTACACGGGTCCTTGCCCGCCGCCAGAACACGAGCCGAGCGAACATCGCTACATTTTCAAGCTCTACGCGCTCATTGCCCCGCTTGAACTTCCGGCCGGTGCAAAAAAAGAGCAAGTGCTTGACGCACTTGCGCCACTGTTGCTGGCGGAAACAGAACTCATCGGCCGTTA
>JANLIP010000087.1 GCA_024654165.1 Candidatus Kaiserbacteria bacterium
CGCATGGCGCTTCTGAAAACGATACTTACTTCAAAGCAGAAGTAGGGCGTTCCCGCAATTTTGTGGCGATTTTAATTCCCACGACTACAAATATTCCTCCTAGCAGGTATCCGGCGATTACGTCGCTTAAATAATGCACGCCAAGATAGAGCCGGCTGAATCCTATTGCGAGTACAAGAACAACTGTGCTGGCCACAGTCAATTTCTTCCGCAAAGAGGGCATTGCATCATAAATCGCCCACAGGAGGAAAACATAAAGCGCTATTGCAAGGGTTGCATGACCGCTCGGGAACGAATAAGAAGTCTCTATGTATGCGGGTAGAGGAGACATAGGCCTGGGCCTTGCGACGAGGTCTTTCAAAATGAACACCGCCATTGCACTTCCCGCAACGCTTGCCAAAAGCCCAACTGCTTCTGGTATTTTCTTGCGGTATATGAAAATAATCACGGCGATAAGGGCCAGTCCTATAACCGTGGACGAACTCCCGAGCTGTGTGACCCAAATGAAGAATTGCACCATGGATGGATCGCGCATTAGATAAACCGCTTGCGCAAAGATTGTATCAAGATGTTGTACGTAAGTCGTCATAAATATTGACTCAAATGGGGAATAAATATCATTGCGCCAACAATGAGCGCGGAAACAGCTGATATAAGCACAGCCGCTGCCGCAAGGTCTTTTATTTTCGCGATATGCGGATCATGCGTCGGCTGGAATTTGTCGCACAATTCTTCCAGCGCAGTATTCAGCGTTTCCGTCGCCAGCACGAATCCTATCATGAAGATAATAATGACGAACTCTATTTTAGACAGATGCAGAAAAATTGAGAGCAATATAGTAATAATCGCGCACGCAATCTCAAATCTGAAATTCTGCTCCTCTTTCCAAGCTATTTGCAGGCCCTTCAGTGCATACCCAAAGCTCTCAATCTTTTTTTGGAAGAACATAATTATTATCGCTACATCTTACCTTAAATATTGGAAAACGAGAGCTGAATCGGATAACAAAATGAAGCTCCTCGCGGCAAAACCGCGAGGTATCTGCGGAATTCTCCAAAGCCTTAAACCCTGCTTCGCCAAGGCTACGCAGGGTTCTCCTCGCCTTCATCACCTCAGCAAGCCGCGGTGTATTCGGCGAAGGAGAATAAACTGGTAATATGCAAAAAACGTGTTAGAATATGGATAAATGAGGTATCGGGAAACCAGCCCGCTTAACTAAAATATGTTGAAAATAAAGACTTTTTACACAAATCATCCATGGATTTCGGCCACACTGCTTTTGGCAATCGCGGGTTCCGCTTGGTGGTATTTTGGAAGCAAGAACGCAAAAACAGAAATTGTTTCCATCACGGTCGCGCGCGGAACAGTTTCTCAATTAGTTTCTGTTACAGGCAAGGTTAAGCCCGCAAGCGATGTGGATTTGTCGTTTGAAAAAGGCGGGCGCGTGGCTTATGTATATAAGCAAGTGGGAAGCAAGGTTGGCGCCGGCGAGGCGCTTGTTTCGCTTGAGAATGGAGATGTTTCCGCACAGCTTGCCCAAGCGCGAGCTAATGCAAAAGCACAGGCGGCAAAATTGGCAGAATTGAAAAATGGCGCGCGCCCGGAAGACATTTTTGTTTCCGAGGTGGATGTGGAAAATGCTCGCGTAGAAGTGATTAATGGAATTAAAAGCGGATATGTAACCGCGGATGACTCAATCAGAAACAAGGTAGATCAAATGATGTCAAATCCGAGAAGCACCAGCCCGCAATTTAATTATTCGCTTTCTGATTCGCAGTTAAAAAACAGAATCCAAAATGAGCGCCAGACCGCTGAAACCATGCTCGTCTCTTGGAATACACGGCTAGCAGAATTAAACAATGCGCCGGACGTATTGCAGTACGCAGATGAAGCAAAAAATAATTTGCAGATTATACAGAACAATTTAGACAATGTAGCTTTGGCAGTAAATTCCTTGCAGTCCAACTCATCCCTTTCACAAACGACGCTGGACGCATACAAAGCGGCAATCCTTGCCGGGCGCACTAATGTTACGAATGCCATGGATAGCCTGGCCGCTTCGGTAGAGAAACTGCGCACCGCACAATCCAAACTTGCACTTAAAAAAGCCGGAACGGTCAAAGAACAAATTGATGCCCAAGAGGCGGAGGTGGAATCTGCGGAAGCAAATGTTTTGAATTTGCAGGCACAGCTTGCAAAGACCGTGATTCGTTCTCCCATTGCGGGAATTGTTACCAGGCAAGATGCAAAGCGGGGCGAGATAGCAGGTGCAGGAGCCGTGCTTACATCAGTTATTTCCGACGCAAAATATGAAATTGAAGCAAATATTGCCGAAGCCGATATCGCAAAGATAAAAATAGGCGACAAGGCGCAAGTTACTCTTGATGCATACGGCAACGATGTGATTTTTGAGGCGTCTGTGACAAGCATTGATCCTGCTGAAACGGTTCTTGACGGAGTCCCTACATACAAAACCACTCTGCAATTTAAAGAGAACGACCCAAGAATTAAATCCGGTATGACAGCGAACACCGACATTTCCGGCGAAAGGCGCGAGAATGTGCTCTTTATCCCTGGGCGCGCAATTTCAGGCAAGGGAGCTGGAAAGACCGTTAATCTTTTAGGAAATGCCACGACAACAGAAGTGATGATTCAGACAGGCCTGCGGGGGTCAAACGGCGATGTGGAAATTATTTCAGGATTGAATGAGGGAGACAGGGTCAAGGTGAATTAAAATGCAGAGGTACGAAATATGAGGCAAGAGTTATGACACTGAATCACGGATTAGAATTCGCAATTCATATCTCGTAACTCATAACTCTTAAATACGAGTATGTCCCTGATGGAAATTAAAAATCTCACGAAATCATACGATGAGGGAGAGATTTCCACGCTGGTGCTTAGGGGTTTGAGTTTTCAGATAGACAAGGGGGAATTCGTTGCAATCATGGGCCCGTCCGGCTCCGGAAAATCCACACTGCTTCACATATTAGGATTTTTGGACAAACAGTCGGGCGGGGAATACCTTTTTGAAAACAAACAGGCAAGCGCGTATTCGGAAGAAGAAGTCTCAAGAGTGCGGAATAAGAAATTAGGATTTGTCTTCCAATCTTTTAATTTGCTGGCGAGAACTAGTGTTTTAGAAAATGTTAAACTTCCACTTCTTTATTCGGGCCTGAAAGAGGAATTGTGGGACGGGCTCGCTCGAAACGCAATAGAGGCAGTGGGGCTCTCGCACAGATTGCATCATGAGCCCTCCCAGCTTTCCGGAGGCGAAAAGCAAAGAGTGGCGATTGCGCGGGCGCTTGTAAATAATCCTGAAGTTATTTTCGCCGATGAGCCTACAGGGAACTTGGATTCCAAATCTGGAGAAGTAGTCATGGAGATTATTCAGAAGCTTCACAGTGAGATGGGGCATACAGTCATCCTTATTACTCACGAAACGTACACAGCCGAATACGCAGAAAGAATCATTCGTCTTCGCGACGGCATGGTAGAGAGCGATACAAAAGTTCTGAACCGCCGGACGGGGAAGTTGTTCAAGAAATAAAGGAGTTGTTATGAACGAAGTGAATTA
>JANLIP010000099.1 GCA_024654165.1 Candidatus Kaiserbacteria bacterium
CTACGCCCCGCGTGCCCTTCGTAGCTTTATGCGAAGAAGGGTGACCTTACTTTCGTGAACTGATGCATTCTAGCATACATTTCTTAACCAATACGCGCCGTTCGCTAGATATTATCCTCCAACGCCTGTTCAATAAGCCTGCAACGGGCCTTCCTTGTGGCCTGATCCATGATGACGCCCACCACGTCTATTTGATATTCCCTCTTATCCCTTTTGTTCTCCATGTAAAGGACGGCTGTCCTAGCCACTTTCTTGAGTTTGCTTGAAGTGACCATTTCTTCCGGCCTGTAGTCCATTTCACGTGAAATGTCCGGCAGACTTTCACGTGAAACTGCTTTTACCTCTACAAATCTAACGATTCCGGCCTTTTCTGCGATTATATCAATCTCGCCCCAAGGTTTCCGATAATTACGTTCCAGTATCTTAAAGCCCTTTCGCTCCAAGAACTGACATGCGATGTCCTCGCCATCTCTGCCAACTTCCCCCTTATCTTTCTTATCGGAGTCCATGTTACATGTGAAAGTATACCTCATTCCAAACCAGACCAAAATTAGTTGTCTTCATGTGGAAAACTCATCTACTTTGCGATTCCCACATGAGATGTGTTACGACGGAACAGCTTCTAGTCTGGGATTCAAAGGAATGTAGCGGGGAATCTGACTCGTAAATGGCTAAGAACCTGGATACTCCGCGCCTTCATAACTAGTACAACCGTCATTTCAGGAATCAAGGACATATGTCCTATATATCCACATATCCACAGAGTTGTCCCCAGTTTCCGTCCTTTTAGAAAAGCCATACTGCGCTTGATTAATTATAGGACTGCCCATTCTGAACATGCCAAGCTATCGGACTCTGATATCCACCTGTGTAAGACACGTCGATCAGAGTGCGCATGCTGACACGATGTATTCAATCTCACTTCGTAATGATCTCTAAGAATTATCCCCATGTCGGGATTTCGTAAATCCCGACATCAATCGGACGGGAAACTACTAATGAATTGGTGATAAGACAGCCTGTATGAGTGTGGACAAAGAAATGACGGTTGATGCAATGCGCATATTGTGCGAGTATACACAGTGCACTAGCGGGTATGGTTCAGTGGTAGAACATCTGGTTGCCAATCAGATGATCCGGGTTCGATTCCCGGTACCCGCACAAAATAACGACACAAATAGACATATTTGTGGAGCATATTTTGTCGCGGGTAATGGGAATCGAAAGACGGAGCCGGGCACCCGCCACTCTCGGGTCGGCGAGTCCGGGGAGAAAGTTCTTAATAAAATAGAGCCCGTGTGGGCGAATATTTTATTTAGAAACTTGACCCCGATTCCCGGTACCCGCACTGCTTCGCTAAAGCTACGCAGTGCAAGCACAAGAATCTGTGTGCCTTGTGCGCCTCGCTTCGCTTGGTGCTCCCGGAGGGATTCGAACCCCCAACTACTGCTTCGAAGGCAGGAATGATATCCATTTCACCACGGGAGCTTAGCACCTATAATGCACTACAATGACAGGTATGGAAACAAGACTAGATGTCCCGCAAGAAGTGAACGCGCTTTGTGCAACACTGCGAGATGCGGGATTTGAAGCGTACCTCGTAGGCGGATGCGTGCGCGACCTCATCATCGGGCGCGAACCAAAAGATTGGGACATCACGACAAATGCAAAGCCGGAACAAATCCAAGCATTGTTTAAAGAGACTTTTTATGAAAACGATTACGGGACAGTCGGAGTTGTTACAGAATCTTCCGACCCGCGTATAAAAATTATTGAGATAACTCCGTACCGCATAGAAGGGAAGTATTCAAACGCACGGCATCCCGATGAAGTTCTGTTCAGCGAGAAATTGGAGGACGATTTGAAACGGCGCGACTTCACGATTAATGCCATTGCGTACGAACCGGCTTCAGGAAAAATAATTGACTTGCATTCTGGGCAGGAGGATATGAAACGGCGCGTCATTGCAACTGTTGGGGAGCCGGAGAAGCGTTTTGGTGAAGATGCCCTGCGCATGCTGCGCGCTGTGCGCATATCCGCTGAATTGGATTTCGCAATTGATACGGCGACCGCTGTTGGAATTTCCGCAAATGCAAAGCAACTGGAAAAAATATCGCGCGAGCGAGTACGCGATGAATTATTGCGAATCCTAATGAGCCCGCGCCCAATGCAGGCGCTATATGTGGCTCAAAAGCTCGGTATTTTGAAGTATGTAATTCCTGAACTGGAAGATGGGATTGGCATAGCCCAAAACCAAGCACACTCGTTTGATGTATTTGAACATTTGATGCGAAGCCTTCAGCATGCGGCTGATAAAAATTGGCCGTTAGAGATACGGCTCGCGGCGCTTTTGCACGACATCGGCAAACCCGCGTCGCGCAGATGGTCGGATGAGAAAAAAGATTGGACATTCCACGGGCACGAAGTCGTGGGGGCCCGAATGGCGAAAAAGATTTTGAATGATTTGCGGATTCCCAGCGAAATGGCGGGGACGATAGTTTCTTTAATACGCTGGCACATGTTTTTTTCAGACCCCGATCAAGTCACCCTTAGCGCAGTGCGCAGAGTAATCACAAACGTCGGCGTGGACCACATCAAAGAACTTCTTAATTTAAGAATTTGCGACCGCATCGGCACCGGCCGTCCAAAGGAACAGCCTTTCCGACTTCGCAAATACATGTCTATGGTTGATGAGGCGATGCGCGATCCAATTTCTGTCGCGATGTTGAAAATTGACGGCTCCAAAATAA
>JANLIP010000103.1 GCA_024654165.1 Candidatus Kaiserbacteria bacterium
CGGAATAGCAATAAACGCATGGCCCGATTTACTTACACAGCAGAGAAAAACGGCGGGGAAGTGTACAAAGGCGTAGCGGAAGCGCGCGACAGGTTTGAGCTCTACGCAATTGTGCGTTCCGAGGGCGCGCACATTATTTCAATCGCTGAAGAAAGGAATCAGGGGCCTCTAAGTTCCGCATACTGGAATGCTCGGCTTACATCAATTTCTGAATACGAAAAGATACTCTTTGCACGCAACCTGGGCGCCATGCTCGCAGCCGGGCTTGCTCTCGTGCGCGCTCTTTCCGTCATGGAACGGCAGATAAAAAACATGAAGATGTCTGCAACGGTATCAGAGCTAGCGAGCGCTGTGCGCCGGGGAGACCCTTTGAATGTGGCGCTATCAAAAGCGCCCGGTGTTTTTTCCAAACTTTTTGTAGCCATGGTGCGCGCAGGGGAAGAGGGGGGCGATTTGCCCGGGTCTCTCGCTGTTGTCGCCGATCAAATGGAACGAATGTACAACTTAAAGAAAAAAATCCGCGGGGCACTTATCTACCCGACAATAGTAGTAATAGCCATGATAGGCATCGGCATTCTCTTGATGATAAATGTAGTGCCAACCCTCGCGCAGACATTTGCGGAAATGAAGGCGGAGTTGCCGACTTCAACCACCATCGTCATTGCGATAAGCGACTTCCTTGTAGCGTACACAACTCTTGCTCTAAGCATATTTGTAGGAATCGTCGCAATGATTTATGTATTTATGCACATGCCGATAGGCAGGCGGGTGGGCGACATGGTTTCTTTGCACACGCCCCTCATCGGCGCGCTCGTACGAGAAGTAAACGCCGCGCGCACTTCTCGCACGCTTGCCTCGCTTCTCGCTTCGGGCGTCTCTGTCTTAACGGCGCTGGATATTACGAGCGAGGTCCTGCAAAACACTTATTTTAAGGACGTGATACGCGAGGCATCAAAAAACGTGGAGAAAGGAGAACCGCTTTCTGTATCTTTCGTGCGCCGTGAAGATTTGTACCCGGCATTTGTGGGCGAGATGATGGCGGTAGGCGAGGAAACCGGACAGACCACAGAAATGCTAAAACGCCTTGCGATTTTTTATGAGGACGAAGTAGATAGAAAGACTAAAGATATGTCCACGGTGATAGAGCCGTTTCTCATGGTCTTTATCGGCGCGGGCGTGGGGTTCTTCGCTGTCTCCATGATTACTCCGATTTATTCTCTGTCGCAGAATATAGGATGAAGACAGCTGCTAGGGACTAGTTGCTAGCTTCTAGTAAATATGCAATCCAAAATCAAAACCTTGTTCTCTAGAAGCTATAAGCTAGAAGCTAGAAGCTCGTGCAGGCGGGGAATTACCCTCATAGACACTCTGGTTGGTAGCGCGCTCATGCTTATTGTTTTCGTCGGTATTGCAGGCGTGTTCAAGTTGAGTATTGATGTTGTTACTAATAACAAAGCGCGTGCAGGCGCCATTGCTCTTGCCGACGACCGCATAGAATACATGCATTCTCTTGCATACTCTTCAATAGGGACGGCCGGCGGGATTCCTTCCGGCACAATACTGCAATCGGAAACGGTTGTGTCAAACGGAGTTTCATACACTCGGCGCACCACAGTAGAGTATGCGGATGATCCCGGCGATGGAATCGGAGCGTCCGACACAAACGGAATTACTTTGGATTACAAGACGGCAAGGGTTGATTTGGCCTGGGAGTCTCGCACCGGGACAAGGCATATTACGCTTGTAACGCGCATCACGCCCCCGTCGGGCATGGAGACGGCTTGTCCGCCCACGGCAGAGTGCGGAACTCTTACCGCAACTGTTTTGAATGCAGAGCTACAGCCCGTATCAAATGCGCAAGTACATGTTGTGAACACAATAACCTCTCCGGGAATAGACCTGACAACATTTACGAATACTAGCGGAATCGTTTCGCTCGTTGGCGCCCCGGCTTCTACCGGATATCAGATTACCGTTACGAAGACAGGATATAGCACGGACCAGACATATGATGCGACAGCGCAGAATACGAATCCGACGCCTGGGCCTTTCACTGTTTCTAATAATCAAACGACCAGCCCGACGTTTCGCCTAGACCTGCTTTCCAATATGTCGGTAAGCACTTTCTCCCTGTCCACAAACACTTGGTCGGATTCATTTGCGGACGAAAGCAAAATCGGCCCCTCCACCAATATTGAAATAAGCGGAAACCGCGCGCGTTTCGCTGGCATCCAGCCATGGACAGCTCCGGCAGATTTGCGCTCGCAAACAATAACTCCGGTCGCTCTCTCGCGGTGGGGCGTTTTTAGCTGGAATGATACGCAGCCGTCAGAAACCACAATTACGTATCGCGTTTATTATCCGGACGGTTCTACTCCGACTCTTGTGCCGGACGCAATTCTCTCTGGAAATAGCTCGGGATTTACGGCCGGAACATCCGTTGATTTAAGCGCCATACCCGCAGGCACATACCCGAGCCTTATTCTGGATGCATATCTAGTTGCCCTAAACCCGAGTGCGCCTAGCCCGTCTGTTGAAGACTGGGATCTTACATATCAAAGCGGGCAGGGGATAGCAATTCCATTCACGATGCGAGGCGCGAAAACAATCGGGAGCGGTCCGAACGGAACAATTTATAAATATGACCAGACTCTTTCTACCGACTCTTCGGGCATACTTTCTATCCCGAATCTGGAGTGGGATTCATATACGATGACAGTTGCTCCTGCCACCGGATATGACTTGGCGTCCTCCTGTCTTCCCCAGCCGATAGTGCTTGCTCCCAACACATCGCTCTCGGCACAGCTTTATTTTTCTTTGCACACAACCGATTCTCTGCTCGTGGATGTAAAAAACTCCACCGGAAATGTTTTGTCTGGAGCAACCGTCCAGCTCACCAAAGGGGGTTCATACGACAGGACAATAATCGCCGATGCATGCGGGCAGGCATTTTTTGACAGCCTCACAAACGGCAATTATTCCATATCCGTTTCTGCCGTCGGGTTTCAGACATATGATGTAAGCGGCATAAATGTAACGGGATCATCGCGCCTTTCGGTGACGCTGAACTAAACTTCCATGAAATTCTCAATTTTCAA
>JANLIP010000107.1 GCA_024654165.1 Candidatus Kaiserbacteria bacterium
GAAGCGTTGCGCCAAAGAGTATTAGGATGCCGCCGGAGAGACTCGTCCAGAAGTACGGCGGAACCATAATGAACGCCGTTCCAGCCTTGAGCAGGAAGGTGAACAGAATTATAGAGACCGACAAAGACCCGACAACGATATACGGGGTCCACCGGCTCCTCCCCATAGCGGAGGAGCCGATAACGACAGGAAGCAGGGGCAGAATGCATGGCGCCAGCACGGTGAGCACCCCCGCTATGAATGAGACGATGAGAAACGCCATGGTTATTTTATTTCCGCGATAAGCGCGGCGAACGTCGGGTTGCTCACCGACCACTTCTTTATCAGCGCGCCCTTTGAATCAACTTCCACTATCGTGTGCTGATAGGTAACGCCGTATTTTTGCCTAAGAGCAATTTCCGTATCGTAATTTACCTTCAGAATGATAACGCCCGAAGGGATGCCGGAAAGATTTGTTTTGATATCCGCGTCAAGCGGCCTGCAGAGAGGGCACCACTCTGCGTGGAAGAAGAGAAGCACTTTGCTGTCTCCCGCATTAGCGACTTTCTCCGGAGAATACGCCTCGTAAGAACCTTTCGCCATCATCGTATCCGCCGTATCCTTCTTATCCATCATAGCCTCGTCCTTCTTTACCATTGTTTCTTCGGCTTTCGGCGCCATAGTCTCGTTTGCCTGCTGAGCCGCAGCATCCGTTTCCTTCATCATCGCATCGTTAGTTGCATTTTGATTGGAAAGTGCGAACCAGCCCGCTCCGCCCAAGATGACAACCGCCGCGCTGATAATTATTAACCGTGTCGTACCCATAAAATTATTTGCTAACTAATAAAATAGAAATACTCCCCAAGTATAGAGGGTGTATTGGAAATGTAAAGGCGCCTTTACACACCTACCGGTAATGTTCCAGATACAGGCGCGCGACGAGCTTGGAAATCACCATGGCGGCAAGCGCCGATGAAACCCACGGGTCAATATCGTGCGCAAGTCCTTGAAAAATCAAAGCGAGCGTCAGGACGGCGATGCCGGAGAGATACGCCACGCGCCCCGCGTGCATTTTGTGGAGCATTTCCCGTTCATCATTCGCGCTTTCATACATAACGAACCCGGCCCAGAGGCATGCAAGTATCGCCGCCCCGAGAAGCACAGCCGTTTGGGCCTGCGCCGGCATCCACAACATAAAGGGATCGGTAAGCAGTACCAGAAGTACCACAAGAACGACTGCCGTACTTATGTGAAAAAGTTTATTTGCCATATGAAATATGAAAAATATCCTCCACGGGAACTTTAAAGACGGAAGCGATTTTAAGCGCCAACAGCACGGATGGCGTGTAGTTCCCTTTCTCAATAGAGATGACCGTTTGGCGCGTAATGCCCGCTTTCCCGGCCAGTTCCTCTTGAGTCATGCTCTTTTTAGTGCGTAACGTGTACACAGCGTTTGTAATATGTTCTCCCATGTTCCATTGTGTCCTGTTGCTCCACGATACCCTCCAGCTGGAAATGCGCAACTTAAGAAATTCACAGGATCCGCCGGCGGGAGCGTTACTGTCTTAGAGCGCAAAAGCAGAGTTTCTATATCCCGATAATCCCAAATATCTTTCCGATGCCGAAAGTAATTGCCATGGCGAGGACGCCTCCCGCTACAACGCGCACCGTGGCCTTCATTTTGCCCGCGCCGCCGGCATGCGCGCTCAACGTGCCGGTGATAATGAGCGCTACAAGTACCGCCGCGAATGTGACGGGGATGCGCAGATTCTCCGGCGGCAGGGCTATGGCAACGAGCGGTATGAATGCGCCCGCGAGAAAGGCTGCGGCGGAGGCGAATGCCGCATGCCATGGATTCGTAAGGTTGTTGTGGTCTATGCGCAACTCCGCCTCAACATGCGCTGCGAAGGCGTCGTGAGCCGTAAGTTCTTCGGCCACTTTCTGTGCGGTCGCTTTTGAAAGACCTTTACTCTCATAAATCACTGCGAGTTCTTCCAGCTCCGCTTCAGGTTCGTTAATGAGTTCCAGTCGTTCTTTCTCCAGAAGTGCTTTCTCCGTGTCCCTTTGCGTGCTGACCGATACATATTCCCCGACGGCCATTGAAAGCGCTCCGGCCACGAGGCCCGCGACGCCGGCAGTAAGAATGAATCCTGCGGAATTTGAAGCTCCGGCAACTCCGACAACAATAGCGGCCACCGAGACTATGCCGTCGTTCGCTCCCAACACCGCGGCGCGCAGCCAGTTTAATTTCGTCCCCGAACCGCCGGTGTGCCATTCGTTATGTACGAACATAATGCACTCATAATACTACGAATATAAAGCAAGGTGGAGTGTTGAAACTATTTTGAATTCTCTGAAAGATGCCGGTTAATCCAGAGCCGTTTTATGAACGGAAGAGACTGCGTAGAGAGGAAATATCCTATGACCGGGATGAAGGCGTTTCTAAAAGGATTCTCATTTCCGATGACAAAAAGCACCCCGCATGCGACTACATACGTAACGAGCATGATGGAGCACACGCGAAACGCGCTTGTTTCCCATGCCTTTTCCGCCTCAACACGGACATTCCGCTCTTCTATTTTTTGTATCCGCTGTTCAATATCCATACGCACGTATGTAACTCATTCTACCTCTAGAATCAAAGATACTGGGACCTTTCCCGCTGACATTCAAACATTTTGCAAAATGTTTGAATGTGCTGAAATAGTTATCTACCCCTCTCGTATTCTCGTTATCACTCTTCTAAAAGCCTCTGCTCCAAGATTTTTCTCACTTATGATGACGTACTGAGGACTGTTCAGGGTGAACACATTCGGGTATTTGGTGAGGGCATTAATCGCTTCAAGCCATACTTTCTTTCCTCGCATAATGATTATAACTGCGCCGCGCGATAATGCGGACTCGACAAGGGCCACCGTGTATCTTTGTGATGGTAATACTCCTCCACTCCAACCGTATTTCTTCGAGTGATACGGAAAGTACTCTGCACAAAAAATCCGCTCTGAGACTTTTTGCGCCCCTATGCCTACGGCACTGATGAGAGGTTTGAGCCTTTGCGTCCACCACCGGTATCCTGAGGGAATCGAGTTCGCAAACTGAGGATTTAAAGGCTGAAACGGGTAATCGCCGAATTGGTGAAGGAAATTTGCTCTTGAAAGTATATTCAAAAGAGTTTGCGTTTGTTCGTCCGAGTCGTCTGGCTCATATCCCGGATTGCCATTGAGAAAAACGACAGGGGCTTCCGGGTTGCCAGTATATGGCGAAGGCAATTGCTCAAGCATGATTTCCAAAACCGTACCGGCCTTTTTCCTGTTGAAGGTCTCGACCGCCTCCATATCTTCGGAGAGTATAAACGGAGGATTATCAGGCAGATTCTCCCATGGATTTTCCATACGCTAGCGCAAGTAGGTCTCTATGTTTTCCTGATGCCCTTCAAGTCTTGCCGAACAATGGATGTTGCCACCGCTGTCATGTAAGTAATAGAAGCAATCGGTTTCTTCCGGATGGAGAACGGCCTCAATCGCTGTGACGCCGGGATTGTTTATCGGATGCGGCGGCAGACCTGCGTACAGGTAGGTGTTGTACAGAGAATCGATGCTCCGCGTGTCACTCCCTCCAATCGGCGTCCACCAGTCATCAATGCCGCGATACTCAACGCTTGGCTGAAGCATTTCAGGATTGAAGCAGAGGTCATTTTCCGGATTCCGCGCGTAGCTGTCCGGATCCTCGCACGGATCGTCTTTGTATGCCGCACGCGTGTCTCGGGCATACTGAACTGTTGCATCAATATCAAGTTTCTGGTCTTTCAAGAGCCTGTTCCAGAGAATACCCGCGATGAGCGGCATGTCATCCTTTCCGGCCGCTTCTCGCTGGACGAGCGAAGCGATCTTGAGGAGAGTTGGCCAGCGGATGTTCTGTTTGTTGGCCTCTTCCAGATACGGCGCAAACACTTCGTTGAACTTGGTTCGCAGGCGGTCAGCCACTTGGAGAAGTCCCTCGTCAACTGGAATCAGATAGGTGTCAGGAAAATACACACCTTCTACCTCATCGAATTTCATAGAAGTGTACGTGTTGACCCAACTGCTTTTCTGTTGATCCGTCCAGCCAAGCGTATCTGCGAGGAGTTCTGCAATCTGCTCTTTGCGGAGTCCCTCGGGGATAACAACCCACTTCATGTATGGGCCTTTTTTCAGGACACGAGCTATTTCAAAGGCGCTCATTGACTTGGAGATTTTGTAGGCCCCCGATCCTATGCAATCTACACAACGCACTGATATTCGGCCGGTGAATGCAATGCTGAAGCCCAGCGTGCTTTTAATAAATCCTTTCTCTTTGAGCAGTTCCGCTATCTCCCGCGAGTCATCGATGATTTTCTTGTCGTGGTCTTCCGCGGTAGTCGTCGGTATCGTAAATTGCTCAAGTTCTGCCTGTTTTTGCGGTGCGCTAAAAAGCGACAGGTACAATGCAACTGCGCCGACAGCGACAAGCATGCCGAATACCGTGGCGAGCAGAGTTTTGTGTTTTGAATCGCGCATGAAAAGTATATCTATATATTAGCGCGTTACAGGACAAACAAAAACTGCCCCGTTTGGGGCAGTTTTTGTTCTGGATACCGGACCCACCAGATATGCAATGACGGAATAGTTAGCTATGTGTCTCGGTCACCTGACTTAGCATCAGCTGGCTGCCGGACTTGGATTCGAACCAAGATGACGACCTCCAGAGGGTCGCATCCTACCGTTAGATGATCCGGCAATAAACTAGCGCCTAGCCGCTAGTTTGTAGAGAATACTTTAAAAACGAGTCTTATTCAACCGGACATGTCCGGCGGTCGGTTTCCAAATGAATCGGGATTTCCTTAACCGCCGTAACTCCGTTTTGGTTAAATGTGACCGCAAGCAAGAGCCCTGTCCGCACATCATCGTTAAAATACTGGTCAAAAATGAAATTGCCGAGTGAGTAATAAATATGCTTTCCCTTGTAGACCTCGTTCTCCTCTACCACATGCGGATGCGAGCCGATGACAATTTCCGCTCCTGCGTCAATGAAGCTATGGGCTAATTCGCGCGAATATGCCGATGAGGTCGTTGCGTATTCCACTCCCCAGTGCGTGTATACAACCGGCATGTACCCGCGGGCGCGTTCCTGTCGTATCTGACTAATAGTCGTTGACGACATTCCAACATTCTGCAGGCCGATAGAGCTGGTATCGGCACCTGTAGACGGAATGTTGGAATATTCTGCGGGGGAAAATTCGTTGTAGTTTATGAACGCGAGTTTGATTCCCCGCACCGTCCCTTCCGCGATTCCTTGCGCAAAAGGGCCGCCCGCCTGCTCTGAAGCTCCCGCAGGCAGGCCAAAATACGCGACGCCTGCATCCTGCAGATACCTCGTTGTAGACCTCGCGCCCTCCCATCCAAAATTCAAAATGTGATTGTTTCCGAGGTTCACCATGCGGACGTTGTGTTCATAGAGAAGCTCCGCCGTTGAGGGCGGAAATGTAAACGTGTAATTGAACTCGTCGCCGGGAGTAGACGACGCGCTTACAGATGCATGTTCTGTTATCGGCCCCTCAAGATTCGCGACCACGAGGTCGGCGCCGCCTAGCGTGGCGTCAATGCAGGAGAAAATAAAATCTCCTGCCTGCGCCGAGGCTTCGGCAGGCAGGCCGCCTTGCGTCTTTCCGTGTTGTTCGATTGCCATCCTAATCGACCGATCAAACATCATGTCTCCGCCGAAGATTATCGTGGCGCGAGCGGGAGACCGTCCGACACCCGGCGTCTCTCCGACGATTGGAGCGTATGCAAACAAAAGGAACAGCGCCGCGACGCCGGCGAGGAATAATGAGATTTTCAGATGCGCGGCGCTCCGCATACCAGACATCGTACGACACATCTGGCAGGAACATAAGGCGCGTCTGCCACGGCTTATTTAACCGGCGCGCTTTATTCTTCCTCGCTCAAGTGCGGTTCCTTTTTCTCCAGAGTTACGCCCAATTCGTCCAACACGTCCGGCTCGATTCCCGCCGCTGCCTTGATTATTTCCCCTTTAGCTTCGTCATTGTCCTCGGTCAAATCTGGCGTCGGATTTATCCTTTCATTGCC
>JANLIP010000109.1 GCA_024654165.1 Candidatus Kaiserbacteria bacterium
GGACGGATGGTGTTTTTAGTTTTTATTTGTCAGTGCCCGGCAAACATTCTTCCCACCTTATCTGAAACAGTAAACATCCCGATACCCAATTCTTTCGCGCGTGCAAACACGAGAGCATCGCGAACGGAGCCGGAGGTCGCATAAATCGCGCGCACGCCTCCCTCTGCCAGCGCCTCCACGCCGTCCGGAAAAGGAAAGTAGCTGTCTGAAACAGCGACAGAATCTTTCGCATCATGTCCGCTTTCTTTTGCAAGACGAAGCGCAAGCCGAGCGCTCCCCACGCGCTTTTGTTGTCCGACGGCATTTCCGATTAACTTCCCTGCACGCACGATGGATACGGTGTTGCTAGTGCTCGCTGAACACACTGCATACGCGAGAGACATGTCCGCATAAATTTCCTGCGCGCCTTTCTTGGAAAAAACAGGTCCATGATAATCAATGTGAGAAAACACAGGCACAAATTGCGGGGCCGTTTGTTCCAGGGTCAAATCGCGCACAGATTTTATTTCCGGCAAAGAAGAGATTTCCGCCGGAATTTTCCCGAGCGCTTTATTGCAGATGAAATGCGTACCCTTGCTCTTCGCCCCAATCATCTGCGTCACTCCTTTTTCAAAAGAGGGCGCTGCAATCGCGCTCAAAAACGGCATTTTTCCGCCATTTGCCTGCGCAAGCGAATCAATAATTTTTGAGGTAAACGGAAACGTAACGATGAGAGAGCCTCCAAACGCCGCTTGCGGGTCGCCCTGCCATGTATCGTATACGACCTGCGCCGGATTTGGCCCGAAGGCCGCGCCACAAGGGCTTCCATGTTTTACTATTGCAGACATGTACGGGAGATCGGGGCCAATATTCTTGCGGTACGCAGATGCAAATCTTTCAACGACCTGCAGTAGGCGCCCTAAATCCGTTATTGATATCCAGCTTGTTTCTTCTCCTACAAAAGGACGGCCGTCTTCGCGTTTAAATCTTGCTATGGCTAGCGGATCCTTGGTTGTTTTGGACACAGCCGATGCTTTCTGATGAGGATTCTCCCCGTATTTAAGTTTGATCTTCATAGAATCCCAGACAGGAATACTTGAAGATGCCACAAAGCCATGCTGTTAGCAACACCCCGGACACTAACTTTGGCGTAATTTTGCTGAAAGCACGTTGCGCGCAATTTGTCGCGAACTGCATAAAGATATACGGAGCAATGGAGCCGTCGCGAGGCAAAATAGAAGCAACGCCAAAGTTAGTGTAGGGGCAACACCCTGTTCATTGTCCACCCGGTAGAACACTTTGGCATCGCCTCGGTTGTGGTCTTTTTAGATAGTCTCGTTCAGGTCGCGCAAGGAAATCTTGAGACGAAGCGGGATAAACAGCGGCAGAAACTATGCCAAAGTGTGCTAACCGGGTACAATTCATCAAACATGCCTCCGCGAAACAGACCCAAAAGAAAATTTCACATGCATAAGGGCGCGCTTGCGCAAATCAAGCGCGCTTTGGCCATACTAGCCGTAATAGCCATGTTTAGCGTAGGGCTTCTGGCAGCCTGGGCAGCGATGCTAAAAATACCGGCGATTGATAATTTCCAGAATCGCAAAGTGGCCGAATCAACAAAAATTTATGACCGCACGGGAAATATTCTTCTTTACGACGTGCACGGAACGATGCGTCGAACCGCTGTTCCCTTAGACGCGATTTCCCCCAACCTCCGAAATGCTTCGGTCGCAATAGAAGACGCGACTTTCTACCAGCATTACGGATTCCGCCCGCTATCATTCCTGCGAGCGCTTGCGGTTGACGTCCTATCCTTAAAATTTGAACAAGGCGGATCCACCATTACCCAGCAAGTCGTGAAAAACGCGCTTCTAACGCGAGACAAAACAATTATCCGCAAAATAAAGGAGATCGTACTTGCCATAAAGCTGGAGCGCGTATATTCAAAAGACCAGATATTGGACACATATCTGAACGAAACATCGTACGGAGGAACAATTTACGGCGTACAGGAGGCGAGCCAGTATTTCTTCGGCATTGATGCAAAAGATGTAACGCTCGCACAAGCAGCATATATGGCAGCGCTTCCGCAAGCACCCACCCGTTATTCTCCATACGGCAATCATCGCGGCGAGTTGGAGAGCCGGAAAAATCTGGTGTTACAAAAGATGAAAGAGAATGGTTTTATATCAGACGCCGAGTATGAAACCGCGATGAAAGAAAAGGTAGTGTTTAAAGACACGGCAGAAGCCGGTATCAAGGCGCCACACTTTGTGTTTTACGTGCGTGAATATTTGGAATCAAAATATGGCGCAGATGCGGTGGAAAATGGCGGGCTGCAGGTAATTACAACTCTGGATTACGATCTCCAGAAAAAAGCCGAGGAAACGCTGACGAAGGCCGCACTTTCAAACGAGAAGAATTTCAACGCCTCAAACGCTGGGCTTGTGGCCATTGACCCAAAGACTGGGCAAATTCTCGCAATGGTAGGCTCGCGCGGATATTTTGACCCCGAAATTGAAGGGAAGGTGAATATCGCGCTGGCCAACAGACAGCCGGGGTCCGCCTTTAAGCCCTTTGTATACGCGACCGCGCTAGCAAAAGGGTACACGCCGGAAACAATTCTCTTTGATTTGAAGACGCAATTTGGAACCCAGTGCAGGCCGGATGATTTTTCCAACGAACCTCCATGTTACTCCCCGGGTAACTTTGATTTGAAGTTCCGCGGGCCGATGACCCTGCGCGAGGCCATCGCGCAATCCGTGAACATCCCCTCTGTAAAGGTTTTGTATCTCGCCGGCGTCACAGATTCCCTTAAAACAGCCAGCGACATGGGCATAAGCACGCTCGGAGACAAAAATCAGTACGGGCTAACGCTGGTTTTGGGGGGCGGAGAAGTAAATCTTCTTGAGATGACGGGTGCTTATTCTGTGTTTGCGAACGACGGCGTCCGTAATCCGCCTACCGGAATCATGAATGCTAAAGATTCCACAGGAAATGTTTTGGAAAATTATGAGCAGAACAGTTCGCGCGTATTGGATGCGCAGATTGCGAGGCAAATGAACGACATCCTTTCCGATAACGTCGCGCGTACTCCAGAATTTGGGGCAGACTCGCCTTTGTATTTTCCTGAAACCCCTGTAGCCGACAAAACAGGCACCACAAACGATTACCATGACGCATGGGTGATTGGGTACACGCCGGGCATCTCCGTTGGCGCATGGGCCGGAAACAACGACAACAGCCCCATGCAAAAAAAGATCGCGGCGTTCATCGTGGCACCGATGTGGCACGAGGTGATGGCGTACGCAATCAGCAAATATCCGGCGGAACCCTTTTCCCCTCCGGCACCTGAGACAGAATTAGACTCGTTGCCTCCCGTCTTGCGCGGAACTTGGAATACAAACCCATCGCAAGGCGTGCATGAGATTTTATATTGGACGAAAAAGGGAGACCCGAGGGGAGGACCGCCCGCCAATCCATATAGCGACCCGCAATTCGCGCTATGGGAATACCCGGTGCAGCTTTGGACCTTCACAAACCCTGCAAGCATCCAGTTTTCTGCGATAGCAGATCCAGCAAATGCGCCGGTACAGGGCGGAAGTTTTTCTATAACAAGCCCTCAATCAGGAACAAGCGTGCCCTTCTTCGCGCGGATGGTTATTTCCGTCTCGCACCCGCACCCGGAATCCGTTTCCAGAGTTTCATATTACTTGAATGGGGAATTAATAGGATTTTCTTCGCAAGCGCCGTTCGCGTTTTCAACGGTTCCAACCTCCCGGGGACCCTCCACCCTTCGGGCCGTAGCCGAAGGCCCTTTGGGAAATGAAGAGCAAACTATTTCTTTCACAATTCAGTAAAGACACTGCGTCGAAATTGTCCTCAATTTCGACGTGATTTTTGCTTCTTGGAGCGCCAAGAAAAAAATCACCTATTCAGAGGCATCGCGAGATAAGTGAAGCTCGAATCAGAAACTCCGCGGATGACCAAAGGCCTCCCAACTCCTCCAAATCCCAAAACTATACTGTCAGAATCTATTGAGGCTATGCAATCAGCCAAATATCCTATATGAAAATTTATATCTATGTCCTCGCCGGAAATTGCCGCGTCAATTGAGTCTGACATTTCTCCTACATCTGGAGATTGTGCAGTTGCTGTAAAAATCTTTCGCTTAGGATAAAGGTGCAGGCCCACGTATTGATCATTTCCTGAAAATACCCTTGCTTTGCGCAACATCTCAGCGAAATCATTCTTTAAAATAGTAGCTTCTGTGACGAATTCCCTCGGTATTATCTCCTGATAATTAGGAAAGGTTCCGTCTGCAACCCGAGAAACAAAGCGCACGCTCTCAGAATCCATTGTTAATTGCGAATCCGCGACATGAAGCACCACGTTTTCATCTGAAATTCTCTCAAGAATATAAGATAGTTCTCCTGCGTGTTTTAACGGGACTAATATTTCTCCGCCATCTTCCTTGAAAGATCCTTTTACTTTTTTCTCTGCGAGCCTAAAAGAATCGGTTGCCGCGCATACCATCCCATCTTTTTTAATTGATATATAAACACTTCCAAGTTCCGGCCTTATCATGGAAAC
Organism: Candidatus Kaiserbacteria bacterium; assembly: GCA_024654165.1. GTDB lineage: Bacteria > Patescibacteriota > Minisyncoccia > Phycocordibacterales > UBA2100 > UBA10103. The sequence continues at coordinate 4,573 of JANLIP010000109.1, forward strand.
GGAGGCTGCATATGAAACTGCCTGTATCCCCTTTAATAAACTCTCTCTGGGTATCAAAAACCCTTTTTTCTTGTCTTCGTTCCTAGAAAGTACGGGGAATTCGTCATGAGGAACTGCTTTTATTAAGGTTCTTGTGCCCCTTGCCTCCACAAGAAGGTTTCCGCCATCTGTGGATATTGTGATTTTGTCGTTATTTATAGATCTTAGTGTTTGAGAAAAAATAGATGCAGGAACAGCAACAATTCCTTTCTCCCCAACCTCGCATGGAATCTTAATTTCTATACCTGCCTCAAGATTAGTGGCTTTAATGGACAGGTCCTTATTAGAATCCAATAGAACGCATGAGAGAATTGGAAGAGATTCTTTCTTTCCAGTGATTCTCTCCGAAATAATCACTGAAGATAATATTTTTTCTTTTTTGATTATCACCTTCATATATATTTATTATATTTAAAATCTATTATTACTACTATATGTGTGGATTGTGTTAATAAGTCTTTTATATATGATTTTTAAAGGATATTTTTGTTTAAGTTGAATGTTTAGTTTCTGTTGATATCTATATATAAGTTTTTTGTTTAAGCGGATTTAGATTTTTATTTTTAATAAGTCAGCACTTCTCCCGTTTCACACAACAGAATATCCACACGTTACGAGTGTATGAGCCCGCGTATATGCTCAATCTCCTGTTCAAGCGATGGAGATGTTTTCATTTCCTGTTTTATTTTCTCGCAGGAGTGAATAACCGTGGTGTGGTCGCGCCCGCCAAGCTTTTCTCCTATTGAAGGGTAGGAAATGCTGAATTCTTCGCGGAGCATGTACATAATTATTTGCCGAGGCTTCACAACCTCTTTCTTGCGGGTCTTTTCGTATATGCTTTTCTCCGGGATTTCGTAATATTGCGAGATTCTTCGCACAACTTCGTCTACCGAAACGCCCTTGTTCGGCTTAACGTTATGTTTTACCAAAGTACGCACATCTGCGAGGGAAACCCCCTTGCCCTTTAGCTGGGATTTACAAACAATCATGTTAAGAACACCCTCAATTTCTCTTATATTTCCGCGCACTCCTTCGGCAATGTATTGGATAATATCATCAGGAATGCTGAAGCCGTGTTGTTCGATTTTAGCCTTGATTATAGCCGTTCTTGACTCCACATCCGGCTCGGGAATTTCCGCTATCATGCCGGCAGAGAAGCGCCCCTTTAGGCGGTCCTCAAATCCCGGAAGGAAATTTGGGTGCTTATCGGATGAAAAAACTATCTGCTTGTTGTTGTCGTGGAGAGCATTGAATAGGTGGAATAGTTCCTCCTGTGTTTTCTCTGTGTTTGCAATGAACTGCACGTCGTCCATGATCAAAACGTCGTATTGCCGGTATTGATCCTTAAAGCCGTTGGCTCTACCGGCCCGCACGGCGTTAATGTAATCAACAGCAAAACGCTCGGAGGTCACATAAAGGACTTTTTTATTGGCGTGCACCTTTTTGAAGCTGTTTCCGATGGCTTGTATTAGATGCGTCTTGCCGTGCCCGGTAGAACCGTAGATGAAAAGAGGGTTGTATGCGAGGCCAGGCCTCTCAAGCACCGCTTTTGAAGCTGCGTGCGCCAATTGATTGAAAGGGCCGACGACAAATGTCTCAAAAGTGTATCGGGGATTCAAATTATCCCGCTTATCAATGTAAAGAGATTGCAAATCTAGAGACGCGTTCTCTTCCGGAGGGGGCGTTCTTCCCTGTTTGCGCTCCGTAGCGGGTGCCGTGCGGTGCACTGTGTACTCCACGGCGCGTATATTGCTGTCCAAACCGCGCAATGCCTTCAAGATAAGCTTGTGATGCTTTTCCATGAGCCATTCCTTTACAATTTTGCTGGGAACGGTCACATGGACAGTGTTCCCATCGCGCCCGCCTATGTCCGTGTTGCGGAACCATGTGCGGAAACTGGCCTCGGAGGTTCCCAGCTCAATTTGGACCAGAGCGTTTTGCCAAAGCTCGCGGCTTGTCATTGAAGTGGGCGGCATAGACCGGTCATTATACGCGTATCCCCCTTCATGGATAGTCGTGTCAACGGCACTCCGTATGTTTACAAGGTGTGGATAGGATGGGGATAGTACAGCTTCTAGTTTCTAGGGACTAGGTTCTAGAAAATCCAAGACAAAAGAAGCAATGCCGGTATTGTTTTTTGCACTCCGGGGGCGTATACTCTTCGAACTACTGCTGTATTTACTAGAAGCTAGCAGCTAGTCCCTAGAAGCTAATTTATGAAACGAAAATATCAGCCGAAAAAGAGGAAGCGATCCATGGCCCACGGTTTCCGAAAGCGATCTAAAAGCACTAGCGGAAGGGCTCTGCTTAAGCGCAGGCGCAGGAAAGGCCGCGCTCGCCTCTCCACATGAGAACTTCTCATTGATGCCAAAAAAGAACAGAATTTCCCATTCTGATTTTAAATTGATTGCGAATTCCCGGCTTAAGCGCGAGCGCGGTCGGTACTTTATTCTCTCCTATGGCCCCCTCTTTGGGCGCGCGCATCAAGATTTGCAGATTGCCTGCATAGTTTCAAGAAAAACAGCCGCGAAAGCGGTAGATAGAAATTTAATAAAGCGCAGATGCCGTTCGGCGGCGAGAAATTTTCTTGCTGACACTCAAAAACCGCAAGTGCTTATTTTTTACGCCAATAAAAATGCTAAAAGCGCATCGTTTGCGGATATAAAACAAGATATTGCTCAATTGATTGAGAGGGCGATAGGTGAAATCTCCTAAAACTAGCCAAAATAATACTACCGGGTACAATGCTCGGAATGATATCCGCGATATTTCATGCATTAGTTTACGATCCCCTCTACAACGGCCTGGTGTTTCTTGTAGGAATTCTCCCCGCAAACGACGTAGGGCTCGCCGTAGTACTCCTCACTATTATAGTGCGCATAATTATTTTTCCTCTGTCGCGCCGCGCGGTGATAGCGCAGAAGCAGATGAAGGAAATTGCCCCGGATCTTGAGGCGCTCAAAGTGAAATACAAAAATAATCGCGAGGAGCAGGGACGCGCGATTTTTGCCTTGTATAAGGAGCGCGACATCCACCCATTCGCAAGCTTCGGACTGATCCTCATACAACTCCCCATCCTATTCGCACTGTATTGGATATTCGCGCTCGGCAAGTTGCCAGCGGTTCATACGGAAATCCTTTATCCGTTTGTACATGCGCCTGCAGTCGTCAATATGGAGTTCCTGGGGCTTATTAATGTCGGTTCCAAAAGCATTCTGCTCGCAATCCTTGCGGCCGTTACGCAAATAATTTACTCGCGTCTCTCCATGGGCCCGCGCATGAAATCTGGGCCGTCAGACGGCACATTTGCCGGCGACATGGCAAAGAGCTTTGATTTGCAGGCGCGCTACGTTCTTCCCGTCATAATAGGCGTGATTGCCTACACGATTCCCGCCGCCGCCCCCCTGTACTGGGTGGTCAGCAACTCTTTCATGATCGGACAAGAATTTTTCATGGGGCGCAGGTTCCGTGAATAGTTGGCCGAAACTATGCTCAGTTTCGGCACGATTTTTGCTTCTTGGAGTACCAAGAAAAAAATCGCCTGCCCCGTAGCCAACTCAGCTCAATCGGCGGCGATGCGAAGTGCAGGCATATCCCGTCATGCAAGACACGTCTAAAACCTAAATTTGCTGAGAGTTGTGGTACGGGGTATAGTGCCTTTCACACCACGAAGGCGTATGGAAAACACTATTCAAAAAACACTTAAAGATTTGCTAGACTCTTTCGGAGCCTCTTATTCTGATATACAAAAAATAGAGGTTGCAGGGCAGACGGTATTCAATATACAGACAGACGACGCGCGCACTCTTATCGGCATGCATGGCGACACGGTGCACGCGGTTGATTATTTGGTGAAAAAAATCACAGAACAAAAGCTTCCGCACATGGACTCTGCAGAGGTTTCTGTTACGGAGCCCTCCGATTCCAAAGATTCTGGCGCAAATACTCGCGGAATGCAGTTTCTAATAGACGTCAATGACTATCGCGCAAAACAAATCAGGGACTTAGAGACAAAAGCTTTAATGATGGCGGAACGCGCGCGCTCTTTTCAATACGATGTTGAGCTCACTCCAATGAGCGCCTACGAGCGCTTGATAATCCATACAGCTCTTTCCGGAGCGCCGAATGTTAAAACAGAATCTCTTGGAGAAGGGAGAAATCGCAGGGTTGTAATCAAATACGCAGCTTAGAATTTTGAGCAGAGCGAACGTTTCGCTTCAGAAGAATGCAACGTGCCAGTGCAAGTTGTCTTCATCCCAAAATGTGCCTCCTCCAAGCCTGTACTGAGGCCTGCCGTTCTTGCTTCCTGCAGACAGCCCAGCGGTTCGGATGTAATTATCTAACCTAGCATCTTTTCTTAAATCAACAATCGGATTATTCGGGCCGTGTGCGGTGCCCTTGGAATGCAACCATCCTTCCGTTCCTCCTGTAACTGTTACGGAACACCTGCAGTTTGCTTTCAACACCTGCAAACCGGTAATCGCGGCCGTTCCTAGCTGCCCAACATTGGTGCATCCTGAATCCGTGATACTAGAACAAGGCCTGGCATTTATACCAATACCAGAACTGTTAAGAATTCCTCTGACCCTATTCTCGTCTGCCAAGATACCGTCCAAAACACCTTGGTCTATAGATGACGGTCGCGTCAAAATCGGAGCTGGAGCAGCAATCCCCTGTGTTTTCGGGAAAACTATATTTAAATTGAGAAGATTCGGATTTATCTGATTTAAAATAATCCATAGAGAAAGCAGAAGCAGGAGGCCAAGGAACACCTCCCCGATATCCTCTCTTGCCTTTGACTTTGTGCTCCACATATCGCTGCCCATGTATTTAAAGCCTGCAACCCCAAGGCGTATTACAGCTATTATTGCGCCGGCGGAAATCGCGACCTTGAACATGGAATTGATGTAAGAGCCCAGATTTTGGTCGCTATCGTACAGGGCAGAGAGTTTTCCGGAACCAGTAACCTCTGCGAGCGGAGCAAATGCGGCGAATAAGATGCCC
>JANLIP010000125.1 GCA_024654165.1 Candidatus Kaiserbacteria bacterium
AAGCGCGAACGGCTGGAGCAGCTTGCGCTGTACCAGACCGGCGGCGGCATGGTGCGCTATCACGGCGAAGACCACTTTGAGGTCATGGACGTGCCGCAACGGTTCGAGGCCGGCACGCCCAACATCGAGGGCGCCATCGGGCTGGCGGCAGCAGTGGCCTGGCTACGCCGCCTGGGCATGGATACAGTCCGGGCGCACTCGCAGTCGCTAGGGCGTCAGCTTGTAGATGGTCTGTGCAGCATCCCGGGCGTACACGTCCTGGCGGATTCAGCGCCGACGGACAAGCGGATCGGGCTGGCCACCTTCACTCTCGACGCGCCGGGGTTCACCCAGGAGTCCCTCGCCCGCCTCATGTGTGACCGCTACCAGATTATCGTCAGCGGCGGCTATCACTGCGCGCACATTTTGCACCACCGGCTGGGGCTGGACGGCACCGTCCGCATCTCCACCCACGTTTACAACACTGACGATGAGATCGACCGCGCCCTGGCCGCCTTGCGCGAGATAGCCGGCTAAGCGCGGTGCTTCGCAAATAATGTCAGCCATGTATTGCGTTCCATTCCGGCGGAAGCTGGAATCCGTGCTCTCTCCGCCGGTTCCCGACTTTGCAGAGCCATTCCGCAGCTGGCTGTCCACCCCCTTCAAAATATCCCTCAATATGTTGAGGTTCCACGAAATAGCGAGGCCAAACGAATCATTTCATGCTTTTCTGCTATTCTCTCCTATTAATCTAACAACCTATTATTAAGGGATGAATCCACACTTCTGATTTTCTTTAGTTTGTTGGTAAGCCTCTTGCAACTACGATCTGGAGGTAACCCTGAAGAGATAAAAAAACAGGGGTAAAAAACTGGCAATTGCCAAAGAAAGAAGGTGAAGGTCATCGATAATGTATCGTTGTAGGGTTAAGAAAAGGTTAAAATTAGGACAAACTACATCTTATTTCAAACCAACTTTTTGTTCCATTTGAAGGAGACAAGACAAATGAAAAAATCAAACTGTATTGAAGCTTGTTTAGCGTGTGTGGTGGCTTGCGAAAGCTGTATCGTCGATTGTATTAAAGCCGGCAATCAACAATGTATATCGTTATGCCGCGATTGTGCCGACATCTGTGCCTTGTGTGCCCGATTAGCGGCAAGGGATTCGCAATATTGCAAAGAACTCTGTGCTTTGTGTGTCAAAGTTTGTAAAGCTTGTGCTGACGAATGTAGCAAACACGCTTCACATCACGAAAGCTGTAAAGAGTGCGCAGCTGCTTGTAAAAAATGTGCAGAAGCTTGTGCATAATCAAACAGTGAAGGGGGCTGAAAAGCCCCCTTGTTTATTTTACTCAAATTTTATTTAGTGAAACTCCCCGCGGCAAGCCGCGGGGGATTCTGCAAAGGGTTTCGCTAAAGAAAGACACTTAAAATCAAAACAAAAGGAGAAAGAAAATTAAGAAAATATTCGTACCCATATGTTTAGGTTTATTATTTTTATTAACACCGGTTTTTGCAATGGGAGCGACTTTCACCGGCACCATCTAGGGATTTTTGTGCGTGACGCAGGGCCATACCTGTCCCATCGGACAAGAAGACGTCACCCGTCAACAGAACTAACCTTGACAAACGGCTCTACATTGAATCTGCGGGGAATAGACTATAATATGAGAGAAGGCCGGACTGTACCCAGTAAAGCTCCCTATACCGTCGTCGGGGCGGGGAAAACCGAATTTCCTATGCTTCCTCTTTTTTCGCTTCCGTCTTGCCTCTGATTCTGTACATCTTTTCTACGGGAATGATGGCTACAATGCCGTCTCCTGCCGCACCGGTATGAGCAGTATCCATAACGGCCTGCGCTATCTCTTCAACGCGTGAGGCCTCGCAATATATTTCGACCCGGGCATGAGTTACACACCAGTCCCGTGAAAATAAGTTTGCATATCCGGTGAGGTTGGCCCAGTTCCTGACCGGCGATGACACAAACTTCAACCCGTTTTCTCCATGCAGTGCGAATAATATTCGCAGATGGATACGCCAACCATGATAAATTTACACAATGAAAGATATGTACCAATGCATATCGAATGGTTCTACCTTAGAAATACACTAATAAAATCAATGAACAATAACATACCGTAACGTTATTATCAGATTGGCACGGCTGATGCTTTTCATAAGACAAGCTTTTCAAAAAGTAAATCTTATTAAAAAGGAGAAAAAACAATGAAAACGAAAACAGGAAAAAAAGTAACAGCTTTATTGACAGGGGTTCTTTTGTTAGGGGTGACGACAGCTTCCGTGTTTGCCGCATCGGGGAGGGTTCACGAGGGCGCAGTGCGCGATCCGCTCGTCATAGCCCAGATGGGCATGACTTCAGAACAGATGGCAAAAATGGATGCCCACTGTAGTCCGCATGCACGGACGGCGGTAACGGAAGATTCGACACAAGGCCTGCGGTACGATGCTGAAGATGGGTGGGTAGCGGACTAAAGATAATTTCACGACTACGCCTACCGGTGGGTGGAATTACATCATTAACCACCTGCCGGCAGGAACTTTACCGTCACCCCCAAAAAACTGGTCTGAGAATAGAGGTAGATGATGAGCGCAGTTTCTCTTTATAGCCATAATGACATTCGTCCACCCGATTGCTGTGGTGTCGCGGGAAAGTAGCAAAGCGAGAAGGACGTTGAAATCCATCCTAGTGAAAAGGAAGACTAATACAAAACAGCAACTTCTCCTTGAGGTGGAAGAGCTTCGGACGAGGCTTGATGCCACGGAGCGGCGCGTACAGGAGGCTAGCGAAATATCGCAGGCTCAAATCGCCGAGCGCAAGCGAGCAGAGGGAACCTTTGAGAAAGCTCAAGAATACACTGAGAGCATCGTGGAGTCAATACGTGAACCGCT
>JANLIP010000128.1 GCA_024654165.1 Candidatus Kaiserbacteria bacterium
GCTAAATTCTTCTTCCGTTTTGATTCCAAGATTATTCAATCCCCTTTCTATAATTTGTTCCGTCGGGGCAATGCCGTACAGCTCCAAAATATCCTGTGCTTTCAGCAAGGATTTCAAGCTAGTAAACCCGAAAGAAATTCTGCGAGGGACTATATTTTTTATCGGGCGCGCAAGCTTCTTTACCCAAGCCAATTCAATTTTCAGATAATCATCTTGCGCCCGAGGATGACTCTTTTCTTTTGGCAATAAAACGATTCTCTTTGCGATTTTTTTCTTGCTCGCGCGCGCATAGTATTGAATGCGCTTGCCAAGCCTTCCGAACGATGCCGGTTGATAAAACGCCAAATGAGTGAACTTGCGCCTCGGCACGTATGCCAGAGGAATCCTGTACCAGTATTCTTTTCGCAAGATACGCAAATCTCGCGTGTCTTTTAGCACGGAAACTAGAACTGTTCTTCTCCTCCGGCGCATATTAGTGGTTTACGAAACCCTTAATATTAGGAACTTCCTCATAAAGCGCTCTTCATTTCATCTTCGGAACCTTCGGCGGTTCCTTTTCCTTGTCTTCAATGTTGTCTTCTTCAAGGTCTAATTCTTCCGGCACCGATTCGCCTGCAAAACCGCCGGCCTGTATTTGCCACAATTTCTGGTATAGACCCTTGCCCTCCAAAAGTTCGCTGTGAGTCCCTTCCGCGATTATTTGTCCGCCTTCCAAAACAATGATTCTGTCCATCTTCATTATGGTGGAAAGGCGGTGCGCAATCACAATGACCGTTTTATCCTTCATCAATGTCTGCAGGGCGTCTTGAATCAGCGACTCGGATTCGGAATCAAGACTTGAAGTGGCTTCATCAAGCACAAGTATCGGCGAATCTTTTAGGATCGCGCGCGCTATCGCCACGCGCTGGCGTTCTCCGCCGGAGAGTTTGACTCCGCGCTCGCCCACAAATGTACCGTAACCTTGATTCAAGTTAGAAATGAATTCATGGCAATGCGCTTTTTTGGATGCCTCTATCACTTCTTCATCGGTTGCACTGCGCCTGCCGTAGCGAATGTTTTCCAAAAGACTGCGGTGAAAAAGTACAGGCTCTTGCGGTACATGTGAAATTGCATCGCGCAAACTGTCTTGCGTGACGCTCGCAATATTTTGCCCATCTATTGAAATACCGCCATCCTTAATATCAAACATGCGCAAAAGCAGTTTTGTAACTGTTGATTTCCCGGCGCCGGATGGGCCCACAAGAGCAACTAGCTCTCCGCCCCTTATAACAAGATTGAGATTCTTTAGAATCTGCCTGTTTGCGTTAAAAGAAAAGTTGATGTGATTGAAACTTATTTCTCCTTTTTGCACAGATAGTGCGCGCGCATTCGGCGCGTCTTTAATCTCATGCTCTTGTTCCATGATGTACACCATCTCGCTGGAATCGGCAAAAGCGTCGTTAAACCGGCGCAATTCCCTATTTATATTGAGCAACCTGTCAAATGTGGTCATGAGATAGGCCTGAATAAGCACAAAGTCCCCTATGGAAAGGAGGCCCCTGCCCCAATAGATTGTAGCGCCCCACAGCAAGCCAACCTCAATCACAATCATGAATATGCCTAGACCCGCCCATATCCAAGAATCTGTAAACCACGAACGCGTTGTAGCCTTGCGCCACACCTCAACTACTGCGCTGAAAAGCTTGTGCTCGTGCGATGCGCCGGAGAAAAGCATGATTGTTGGATGATTTGAAATGGCGTCCGCGAGCGTGCCCGTTACCCTAGTATCCGCTAGAGAGCGAGCAGCGCGAATTGGCTGTCGGCGCTTTGAAGCAAAAACCTGGAATGCAACAAAAAGAATGGACCAGATGCCGAGCGCAATACCAAGAGAATGGTTGCGCAAATAAAGTATGCTGATAGCGCCAACGACGAACAGAGATGTGGGGAAAAATTGCAGTGCAATGCTGTCAAACATTACTTCAAACGCGCGGGCGAACTTGGTAACGCGATGCGTGAGCGAGCCGGCGAAATTGGATATAAAGAAATTATATGAATGGCCGATGAGATATTTGAAAGCGCTGGAAAATAGATCTGTCATTACCTGCGCCTCCATCTTTTGGTTGCTGAATTCCTGGACGCGATGCGATGCCCAGTTAAGCACCCAGATTCCGGCCACAGTAACGATTATCCCAAGCAGTTGCGACACCGTTTGCGTGTTCGGGCTTTGTGTCGCGAGCAAATTGAAGAATTGTCTTAGAAACCACGGTGCCGCAAGATCGGTCACTTGTATGCCAATTGAACCGAAGGCTATGAGAAGCACGAGAAAAGGATATTTAGCAACATGCCTGTAGTAGACGCGAAACACTTGTTTCGCGCTCGCGAGCTTCTTCACGTATGCGTCAGTCATTAGCCTCACTTTAACGCAAGGCGCGTATTTCGGCGAGCGTGTGGTGCTAAGCCCGCCAAAAATGTACTATGCATTCTTATGCGCATATTGGGTATAGAAACATCTTGTGACGAGTCCGCCGTGTGCTTGATTGATGCGCAGGGAGGCTTCGCCGATGGCTTCAAATTCAGTATTTTGGGGAACGCTCTTATTTCTCAAACTGAAATACACGCGAAATATGGCGGGGTGTTTCCCAATCTTGCCAAGCGGGAACATGCGAAAAATCTTGTGCCTGTATTAGAGCGAGCCCTTTATGAAGCAGGCGCGCTGAATGAAAAACCTAGCGATATATCGCACTATTCTGAAAAGCTTCAGAAAATACTGGAGCGTGAATCCGAGCTCTATGAGCGACTATCTGTATTTCTTCAAAAATATGGCCTGCCGGAAATAGACGCAATTGCGGTTACAGTGGGCCCCGGGCTTGAACCCTCGCTGTGGGTCGGCATAAATTTTGCCCGCGCATTGGCATTGGTGTGGAATATGCCGATTGTCGCCGTTAATCACATGGAGGGGCACTGCGTATTATCCATGATGAGCATATCGGGATTTCGTAAATCCCGATATCGGGATTTCGTAAATCCCGATATCAAGGGAAGTGTTGGGAAGTTTGAGTTCCCTGTCCTCGCGCTTTTAATTTCCGGCGGACATACGGAATTGGTGCTTTCTAAAGAGTTCCAGAAATACGAAATACTGGGTGCGACGCGCGACGATGCTGTGGGCGAAGCGTACGACAAGGTCGCAAGACTCATGGGGCTTCCCTATCCCGGCGGCCCGGAAATTTCGCGTCTTGCCGACAAAGCACGCACATCCTATGAGATGTCATCTCATAGGATTACGCTCCCACGGCCGATGCTTCATGACGACAATTTGGACTTTTCTTTTGCGGGATTGAAAACCGCGGTGCGCAGAATTGTGGAGGCGAACTGCCCTCTTACAGATGAAATGAAATTAGATATCGCTTTAGAATTTGAAGAGGCAGTTGCTGACGTGCTTGTGGGTAAGACAATCAAGGCAATTGACGAGTACAGCGCGAAGACATTGGTGGTAGGAGGCGGAGTTTCTGCGAACTCAAATATCCGCACCCGCCTAGCAGAAGCTTTAACAGAAGCAGGGTTGCCTCCGCCACTTGTTACCCCTCCGGCACTATCAACAGATAACGCGCTTATGATAGCGCTCGTTGGATACTTCCGCGCCCAAAATCGGGATTTCGTAAATCCCGACACGCTAAAAGCGGATGGAAATCTGCGCTTGATATAAAAAAGAACAAGACAACCACAAAGGACCTATTACCGCAACATCAGAACAATCGCTTTTTCCGCAAGCGGAATACTGTTAGGATGTCTAGAATGGAACCAATCCTATGCCCCGAAGCCTTTCTAAAGCCCTACAATTCCAAGGAGAACGAACCGCGGATTCTTGAACTCTGGGAAAAGAGCGGGTTTGCTAATCCTGATACGTGCGTAGAAAAAGGCGTTACCGCGCCGGATGCTAAGAGCTACTCCATAGTTCTTCCCCCACCCAATGTCACAGGCACTCTCCATATGGGGCACGCTGCGATGCTTGCGATTCAAGACATTTTAATCCGCTATCACCGCATGCGCGGGTTTAAGACCTTGTGGCTTCCGGGAACGGACCACGCGGCGATTGCAACACAATCTGTGGTAGAAAAAGATCTGCTCAAGTCTGAAAAGAAAACTCGGCACGACCTCGGGCGCGAAGAATTCCTCAAGCGCGTTGAAGAATTCGCGCAAGCCAGCCACGACAGAATTGTCGGGCAGGTGCGCGCCATGGGCGCGTCGGTGGATTGGACGCGCGAGGCCTATACCTTGGACGAGGCGCGCAACTTGGCTGTGCGCACCGCGTTCAAGAAAATGTACGACGCCAGATTAATTTATCGCGGCAACAGGATGGTGAATTGGGACCCGAAAATGCAGACGACCGTTTCAGATGATGAGATTGAGTACGTGGAACAAAAGGATCCCTTTTATTATTTCAAATACGGACCTTTCACGATTGGAACAGTCCGGCCGGAGACAAAATTCGGCGACAAATATATTGTGATGCATCCGGATGATGCGCGGTACAAGGAATATAAGAACGGCCAACAGCTGGAGGTGGAGTGGATTAACGGTCAGATAACGGCAACAATAATAAAAGACGAGGCGGCCGACATGTCTTTCGGCTCCGGCGTGATGACCATCACGCCCGCGCACTCCGGCATTGACTTTGAAATCGCGCAAAAGCACAAGCTTGATGTGGAACAGATAATTAATGAGCGCGGGATACTTCTGCCAATTGCAGGAGAATTCGCCGGACAGCACATCAAGAAAGCGCGGCCGATGGTGGTGGAGAAATTGCGCGCGAAGGGACTGCTTGTGAAAGTGGAGGACGGTTACGTGCACAATGTGGCGACCAACAGCCGCGGCGGGGAAATGATAGAACCGCAGATAAAGTTGCAATGGTTTGTAGATGTAAATAAGAAATTCACGATTCCGCACTCCGAGATTCCGGGCATTGATTCCGGCTCCGAGACATCGCTTAAGGAACTCATGCGCGGCGCGGTGGATTCGGGTGCGATTAAAATCGCGCCCGACCGTTTTGAGAGGGTGTATTACAACTGGATAGACAACCTGCGCGACTGGTGTATTTCACGGCAAATCTGGTACGGTCATAGGATTCCTGTTTGGTATAAGAAGGAAGGCAAAAGTGAAGAATCAGAAATGCTAGTAGGCGACCCGCCGACTGATATTGAAAACTGGGAGCAAGACCCGGACACTTTGGACACATGGTTCTCATCGGGGCTTTGGACATTTTCCACGCTCGGCTGGCCCAACTTCGCAGAGACTGCTACGGCGGGTAAACCCGGACCCGAAAATGATTTTGCAAATTATCATCCTACCGATGTCCTAGAAACCGGATACGACATCCTCTTTTTCTGGGTCGCGCGCATGATACTCATGACGGGTTTTTGCCTCGGCACCGTCCCCTTCCGCAACGTGTATCTCCACGGTCTCGTGCGCGATGGGCAGGGGCGGAAGATGAGCAAATCGCTCGGTAACATAATTGACCCGCTCACAATGATTGAAAAGTACGGAGCCGATGCTGCTAGGCTTAGTTTGATAGTCGGCGCGTCGCCGGGAAACGATGTCAAACTCTCCGAAGACCGCGTGCGCGGATACAAACACTTTGCGAATAAGATTTGGAATATAACCCGTTTTGTTTTGGAGAATAGCGATGCCCAAGGTCCGACCTCGGACTCCCTTGAGGTCGGACCTTTGAATGCCGAGGATGAAAAACTGATTTCCGAAGCGCGAGAAATAGCGCGGGTGGTTTCCGAACACATAGACAATTTCCGCCTAGACCTAGCCGCCGATACCCTTTATCATTTCGTTTGGCACCGTTTTGCCGACGAGATAATTGAAGAAAGCAAGCCAATACTCAAACTTGGGGGCGAAACCGCCAAGTCCCGCCGCCATACTCTATACGCCATACTTGATACATCTCTAAAGCTCCTACACCCCTTCATGCCATTTGTAACAGAAGCAATTTGGAAAGAATTGCCGAACAAAAAAGAAGAGCTGGTTATGATAGCCAAATGGCCGATATGAGCGGAATTACTCCTACTATCGCGGCGCTTGCGGGCGGAATATTCCCCGCCCTTGCTTGGCTTTGGTTCTGGCGCCGAGAGGATTCCGTGCATCCGGAACCGCGCCGGCTTATCGCGCTCGCATTTCTCGCAGGCATGGTAGCTGTCGCCCTTGTAATTCCAATACAAAAATACGTAGCCACCCTCCTATCAAGCACCACTGTTATCTACACAGCATGGTCGGCGATTGAAGAAATTATGAAATACCTAGCGGCGCGCTTTACTGTGCTTCGGCGCCGAGAAGACGATGAACCGATAGACCCGGTAATCTACATGGTCGCTGTTGCATTGGGCTTCGCTGCAATAGAAAACACGCTTTTTCTGCTGAGCCCGCTTTCTGGCGACACGACTGTGCAAACCATTATCACGGGAAATTTGCGATTCGTAGGAGCAACACTTCTCCACGTGCTCTCTTCAGCGGCCGTTGGCGTCATGCTTGGGCTGTCTTTTTACAAGCCAAAAGCGACAAAGCGCCTCTACGCGCTCCTCGGAGTTATCCTCGCCACCCTTTTGCACAGCGCATTTAACTTCTTTATACTTAATACGCCAGAGACGCATCTTATGCGCACCTTTGGATACGTGTGGATTGGCCTTATTGTGCTTCTGGCCGTGCTAGAATATATAAAACGAATTCATCCGCGGATATTCAAATCGTAATCATTTAATATTTATCAATGTAAGTGAAATGTAATGAACAAACCCTCCTTTTTCGCCAGGCTCACCGGTTCTGCTCAAGAATATGACGGTTTCTTTGACGGCTCAAAAGAAGACCGTGCAGTTTTCACGGGCGAGGGCGAGGAACGCCACGCGCGCATCAATGCCAAAGAGGGCGAGTTTGCAGAGACCGAGCCGGAAGGAGAGCTTGCTGTGGATGTGTATCAGACGGCAGATGCAGTGGTCATAAAAGCACTAGTGGCAGGAGTACAGCCAGCGACGATAGATATTTCTCTGACGCGCGAAATGCTTACGATTAGCGGGGTGCGAGAAGATGAGCGCGAGGTTGAGGAAGACAATTATTTCCAGAGGGAGCTTTATTGGGGGTCTTTTTCCCGCACAATTCTTCTCCCTGAAGAGGTGGATGTGGATATGGCAGAGGCCACGGAAAAGCACGGGATTTTAATGATTCGCCTGCCGAAAATCAATAAGAAAAAACAAACCAAGCTTAAAGTGAGGAGCAGATAATCGGAACATGGATACTCTTCAGAAATTCTCAGTCCCCTTGGCTATTATTATCGCCGGGGCGCTAATCGCTGGGGCAGTTTATTTTGTCTCCATCAGCAAAACTACCGTAGGACTCGGCGCCCCTTCTCCAAAAGTAAATATCAAAGACGTGAAAACGGATGGCGATCCATTCATCGGAAATTCCGACGCGCCCGTGGTACTCGCATATTGGTCCGACCATCAGTGTCCGTACTGCAAAGCGGTTGAAGTCGGCGGAATTCCCCAAATTCCTTTAACCCCCGCAATTCCCGTGCTGATAAAAGACTATGTTGATGCGGGCAAACTGAAAATCGTGTTTAAGGATTATCCGTTTCTCGGCCCGGATTCCATGACCGCGGCTCTGTATGAACATGCGGTATGGGAACTGTATCCGGACAAATTCTATGAGTGGAGAAAGGCGCTTATGTTGGCACAGGATGAAGAGAACGGCGGATTCGGCAATGAAGAGTCAATCGTGGCTCTGACCAATGCAATTTCCGGCATGGATGGGGGTACGGTAAAAGCGCTCGTTGCAAAGAAAACAGATGCGTACACAAAGAGTATAGAAGAAGACAAAGAGGAGGGCGCCTCATTCGGCATTCAAGGAACACCCGGATTTATCATAGGAACCAAATTGATTGCCGGAGCCGCGGACCCCTCCGCTTTCAAAACGGCTATTGAGGAACAGCTCCGACGCTCCGACCAGTAGGTTGGAGGTCGGAGCCCCGACCGGAGCGTCGGGGCTTAAGTAGTTGAATCCAAGGGGAGTCCTTGGATACTCCTGCCTACTCATCCACAAGGCCGAGGCGGTATATATCAAAAGAATTCTCCCCTTCAAACATATCGGATGGGTTCGGCAAATACAGGCGCTTGCGCGAGATTTCCTCTGTCGCATCTCGCAAAAGCCGATGAAACACGGCGAAATCTTCTTTGCAGTCGGCAAAATCAATAACGTACCTCCGCATCTGCGAAGACCCGTCGGCATTTTTCCTTTTCTTGCATTCATGCACAATGAACCGCCGGACTGGTTTCCCGTATTTTTGCTTTACAGTGTAATAGTTAAAAATCGCCTGCATCACGAACAGGGTTTTCCGCGCGCGGTCACGGCTAAAAGAATCCACAAACTTGTGGTCTACGATATCTAGTGCGCGAGGGTCAACCTTAGACTCCACCACCAAATCAGAAACCGCTTTTATCGGGAGTTTTAGGCCCGCCACTTTTGCCGTTGCCACCACTTCCACGCCGAGCACTTTGTGTTTCGGAGGACGCTCCAGATAAAAAGAAATGGCGCGCAAATATTCTGCCTCAATGTGCAAGCGCTTTTTCTTTTTGGCTAGGCGCGACGTTGCTTTGCCAAAATTAATTTCAAAATCCCCTACCGAACGCAGATATTCAAGCCCGAGCTCAATCGCTCCCTCCTTACCAATTCCACCATAGAAATGTTGGAGGGCGATGTGTCCCGCGCGCCCGACGAGAGACGACGGATTTGAAGGCGTGTCATATATCTTCTCTACATATCGCTTGTACCAAGCCAGAGGATTCCGCAAGAATGCCATCAAAGACGAGTGGCTCCAATGCGTGATTGGGATTATTTCCCCTAATGGTTTCCAAGGACTACCCTTGGAACGGCTTTCCAAAGGTAGTCCTTGGAGTCCGTACCGTTTTTTTGGCTTCTTTTGCGGTATCTTGGATTGATTTACCTTCTTCATGCGGGGAGTATACCTCGTGGGATATCTACCCGCCATAATTCCAGAAAAAGTGATATTATCAGATTAGGCAGGAATAAAATTTTGCATCTTTGAAAGGAGCCGGACATGCGAACGTGTTTTGAGCAAGTGGATAGACGAACAAGGGTGTCGGTCGTCAGGAAACTTAGACCCATAGTGGCTTCACATCGGGTCTTGGATAAGCGGGCAAAGAACTTTCTGCGATTCCTGTTATGGCTAGCGAGCATAACAGGCTCTATGTACCGATACACTATGGAGTTCCTGGTTGATCGATATGTGTTAACCGAGGACGAACTGGATGCTATCGTGGCAGAATGCGGTAGCAATCCAAAATAAATAAAACGGCCAGCCCTGGAGGACTCTGGCCGTTTTGATTTTTATAAATAGCTCGCCTAGTAGCTGCGAAGCTGTTTGGCACGTTCATGGAAACGAATTCTCTCAAGCGCTTTTGCCTCAATCTGACGGATGCGCTCGCGGGTGACGCCGAATTCTCGCCCTACCTCTTCAAGAGTGCAACAAATGCCCTCGTCTGTAAGCCCATTGCGCATTTCTAAAATCTTTCTCTCCTTAGGCGATAATTCATCCAAAATAGCGCCCATTTGCTCGGAAAGAATCCTGCGTGATGCGTCTTGGTCTGGCGAAGCAATAGTCTCATCTGCAATAAAGCTCCCTAGGGTTGAGCGCTCGTCGTCTTCCTCTCCGACAGGACTTTCCAGAGAGACGGTGTCTTGATTGATTTTCTGAATTACGTAGATTTTGTCTACTTCTATGCCCATTTCCTCGGCGATTTCCTCCGGAAGCGGGTCGCGCCCAAGGTGCTGGGAGAGTTCGCGCAGTTTCTGCTTGTATTTCGCAATAGTTTCCACCATGTGCACAGGTATGCGAATCGTGCGCGATTGGTCCGCAAGCGCGCGAGTCACGGCCTGGCGAATCCACCAAGTGGCGTAGGTTGAGAATTTATATCCCTTCGTGTAATCAAATTTGTCCACGGCTTTGAAAAGCCCGAGATTTCCCTCCTGAATCAAGTCCAAAAGAGTTAGGTCGGGAGAACGGTTCACATATTTCTTGGCGATTGAAACCACAAGGCGCAGGTTGGAACGCGCAAGAATATTTCGCGCCTCATCATCATTTTGCAAAATCCTTTTTGCCAATTCTTTTTCTTGATTCCCGTTTAAAAGCGGGTACTGCCCTATTTCGCGCAAATACATTTGCACGGAATCAAACCCGCTGTCGGCCCGGCGGTTTTGCAATTTCTTCTTTTCAAGCACTCCCTGCGCAGATGTATCTTCCAACATTCCGCCTCCCTCAAGCACGTCAATGCCGGCGACAGAGAAGCGCTCGTAGATTTCCTCCAAAAGAAGCATGTTGTCTTCAATCGTTGGAAACTCGCGTATAATCTCATCGTATGTTATGTAACCGCGCTCTCGCCCTAGAGTTATCAGGGCTTCCACTTTCGCCAAGTCTTTGTCTCCTCTGGATTTTGTCTTGCCCGCGCCCTTTGCGGATGAGCGTTTAGATTTGTTGTGAACTGCCCTTTTGCGGGAATTTGATTTTGCGTGTTTCTTTATTGGACGCACTTTCTTCAATTTCTTCTTTTTTGCGGGATGCGGTTTATTCTTTCGATTTTTCTTCATCGATTTTTTCGCAGATTTATTGGCTTTTTTCTTGGTCTTTTTTGCCATACCTGTCACACGAAACGGCGCTACTATTGTTACCTAGTCTCATTCCGTTGTTGCCGTGCCGCTTCGTGTGTACAGGCATACAACAGACGATAAACGCCGCAAGAGCGGCGCTTACAGGTAAATCTTACACTATCTCGGAAGTTGCGCAATCTTAGTTGTCAACAGCTTGCAAAGACGCATCGTCTCTTCAGCTAAGCTCTCATTCCCCTCTGCCTCGGCGGTTTTGAGCGCAGAAGTCACATTCGCAAGTTCGTCGGAAAGGCGGTCGCGCAATAAAATATCAAGAAGCGTTTTTGCTTCGCGTTTAAAACCGGCACTTTTCCCATAAAGTCCTTCGGCGGAGAATCTCAAGGATTCTTGCTCGCTCTCCGGCAAACTGCGGAGTATTTTGTAAGCATCAGTGCCTATCGCTTCTTCAAACTCTTTTATATATGAAGCAACGTCTAATTCCGGCTTCTCGCATGATTCCTGCCAGAGCAAAATGGAGAAAGCTTGTTTGGCTCTCCCGTAGCGCTCTGCAAATACCGGTTTTGTATTGCTTGGCGCAATATCAAGAGATGCGTCTCTTGGAACATTAAGGAGAGATTCTTGCACCGCTTTTTCGCTTACGCCTAATCGCCCGGCAATTTCCCGCACATACTGATCCCTCGCAATTGGGCTTTGCACATCTGCAAGAAAAGGAAGAACGATTGCCTCTACCGCTTTTCTGAACCTGTCTTTTTCCAAAGCGCCCTTCCCTGCGCCTTGCGTGTGCAAATGAAGCACATCTAGAAGGAACAAAATTACGTCTTTTGATTCGCGTATCGCGCTCGTCCACGCTTCTTTTCCGCTTTCCAATATTAAATCCGCGGGGTCCTTCCCCTCCGGCAAGCGAGCGACTTTTACATTGAGGCCCGCGCGAAGTGCCGCTCGCGCAGCTCGCCCAGCCGCCTTTATTCCCGCCTCATCGGCGTCAAGCGCGATTACCAGATTCTCTGTCATACGGCTTATAAGAACCGCGTGCTCCGGCGTGAAAGCCGTTCCGGAAACTGCAACAGTATTTACCCACCCTGCTTGGTGGCTAGAAATAAGGTCTAATTGACCCTCCACCAACACTGCGCAATTATTCTTGCGCATGGCCTGCTTCGCCCTGTCGTATGCGTAAAGGATGCGCGACTTATGAAAAAGCTCTGTTTCAGGACTATTGAGATATTTTGGCGGTTCAATATCTGACTTCGCGGGGCTAGCTCCAGCACCCTCCCTAGCCGGCAAAATCCTGCCGGAAAATCCAACAATACGGCCCGCGCTGTCTGCAATAGGAAATATTATTCTACTGCGGAATCTGTCGTACAATCCGCGCTCTCCTCTTTTTGCCAATCCCGTGTCCAAGATTTCTTTCTCCGAAAATCCTTTACTGCGCAAATAATCAGATGCTTCGCCCCATGCATCCACCGCAAACCCCACGCGGAAAGATTTTATTGTCTCATCGCTGACTCCTCTCTCGTGCAAATATTCGCGCGCAGAATCATTCAAATGAGAAGCGTAGAAAATCGTTGCCGTCTCCAAGAGTTCAAACAAACGCTCGCGCGAATCGCGCTCGCCCCTTTTCTCATACACGAGAGGTACGCCTGCTTTTTCCGCCAGTATTTTTAATGCGCCTTTGAAATCCAATCCTTCTATTTGTTCAATAAAAGAAAATATGTCCCCGCCTACATTGCATCCGAAACAATGATATGTCCCGCGCTCCGGAGAAACGAAAAACGAAGGCGTCCTCTCCGAATGAAACGGGCATCGCGCGCGCAGGGTGCTCCCCGCGCGTTCCAGCTTCACGTATTGCGAAACGACGTCCGTTATACTTAACTTGTCTTTAATCTGTCGTACTGTGTCCATGACTTTATCAGTATACAACTAGACGCGGAATTTCTTCACCGCACAGTTCAGCTTGCCACCTTCTAGACTTAAGCGAGAGGGTACCGTGTGTTTTTGACGGTTTGAGTTATTCCTCCGTCAAAAACACACGGTATTCCGAGCCCCTCCTTATGCCTCCTTTACAGTTGAATCGGTACTTACCGCAGCCTCTTGCGCTCTGAATTCCGCTTCCATTTCTTCAATCATCGCGTACTTCTTGCTTCCTTTGAAACCGGTTCCTGCAGGAATCAGGCGCCCGATAATTACGTTTTCCTTGAGTCCTACCAGGCGGTCAACCGCGCCGGAAACAGCCGCTTCTGCAAGTTTGCGCGGAGTGTTTTGGAATGAGATTGCGGAGAGGAATGATGCGCGAGTGAGAGAAACTTCCGTGATTCCAAGAAGAAGCTGACGCCCTTTTGCTGGCTCGCCTTCCACCTCTTTCTGAACCTTGTTGATTCTTTCAAATTCAAAGTCGGAAACAATCTCGCCTGCAGAGACTCCTGTGTCGCCGGATGAAACCACGGATACACGGCTAAACATTTGTTTAACAATAATTTCCAAGTGCTTGCGAGATGTAGAAACACCCTGCAATTCGTAGATGCGCGTAATTTCGTTGATGATGTATTCCTGCGCCGGAACCTTGCCTGCCAAGAGGAAGAGCTCTTCAAGGTCGGCAGAACCGTCTGTGAGGAAGTCGCCTTTTTCTACTTTTGCGCCTTTCTTCACGATGATAGTTCGCATCGGGCTGATGCTGTATTCAGTTTCTTTCTTCGCGGCCTTGCCTTTCTTTAGCGAAGCTGTCTCCGGAAGAATTGTTATGACTGTCTCATCTCCAAGTTTTTCAATTTCGGATACGATGCCGGAAACACGCGCGATTGTGGCCGGCAATTTAGGCATGCGCGACTCAAACACTTCCTCAACGCGAGGAAGGCCCATCGTGATGTCCCCGCCTGCCGTCGCCACGCCTCCTGTGTGGAATGTACGCATAGTGAGCTGTGTTCCCGGCTCGCCGATTGCTTGTGCGGCAACGACGCCGACTGCCTCGCCCAAATCAATCATCTCGCCCGTGGTCAAATCAACGCCGTAGCAGTTCTGACAAACTCCGCGGGCCACTTTACAGGTCATTGGAGAGCGGACGATTGCCTCCTGCGCTTTGCTTACTTCTATAGTTCTAGAATCGTCTCGGCTTATCAGATGATTGCGCTTGAAAATCACTTTGCCGTCAGAGAGCAAATCTTCTGCGAGCACTCGGCCATGAACTCTGTCAGAGAATGAACCGCCGATATTTTCCTTGCCCGGGCGCACAATCGTGACTCCCTCTTTCGCTCCGCAATCGTGTTCAAGGATAACAACATCGTGCGCCACGTCAAAGAGACGTCGCGTAAGGTAACCTGCTCGCGCAGTGTTGAGCGCGGTGTCAGCTAGGCCCTTGCGCGCGCCGTGCGTTGAAATGAAGTATTCAATCGGAGTGAGCCCCTCTTTCAAAGACGACGTAATAGGGAACTCAATGATTTCTCCGCGCGGGTTTGTGATGAGGCCTTTCATGCCCGCCATTTGGTGAAGCTGTACGACGGAACCTCGAGCACCCGATGAGATCATGTCGTGAACAGGTCCGTTCGGGTCAAGAGCCGCTGTCACGTGCTTGCGCAAGTCGTTGCCGACGCGCCCCCAAATGCCGACTGTCATTCTGTAGCGTTCGTCTTCGGTCAAAAGTCCGTTGTTGAAGTTCTCCTGTTCCTTCGCGGCCTGCTCGCGCCCTTCAGTTACCAGCTTCTCTTTTATCTCCGGAATGACAACGTCTGAAATAGACCATGTGATGCCTGCATAAGTCGCGTATCGGAAACCGAATGCTTTTATTTTGTCCAAAATCGCAGGAATTCCGTCTAGCTTGTAGTGCGTAACGAGGTCCTCCACCACATCGGCCATTTTCTTGTTGGTAATTTCTTCGTTGATGAAAGGGAAGTCGCTCGGCAATACGGAATTGAATAGCAGGCGTCCGATGGTCGTTTCAAATACCTTGCCTCCGAACTGCGCATACTTTTTGTTCTCGGAAGGAAGCACGCGGATTTTCGCGCGCAAATCAACCGCGCCGAAGTCAAAGGCGGTAATCGCGGCGTTGGTTGATGGGAATGCCGAGCCCTCTCCCCTCATGCCTTTCATTTCTTTTGTCATCCAGTAACAGCCCAAAATGATGTCCAGAAGCTTAGACGCGACGACGACGTCGCCAGAGCCCGGCTTCAAGACGTTCTTGTTCGCCGACATGATTTTCTCGGCTTCCATTTGCGCGGCTTCAGAAAGCGGAACGTGGACTGCCATCGCATCGCCGTCGAAGTCTGCGTTGTATGCGGGGCACACCAAGGGGTGCACGCGGATAGCATTGCCTTCAATCAAGACCGGGCGGAATGCCTGCACGCTTTGGCGGTGGAGCGTTGGTGCGCGGTTTAGAAGAACGTATTTATTCTTAATTGCCTCTTCAAGAATCGGCCAGACTTCCGGCGCCTCGTCTTCAATCAAACGGCCTGCTCCTCGGATGTTGTATGCAAGTTCGCGCGCAAGAAGCCCCTGAATGACGAACGGGCGGAATAACTCAAGTACCATATGCTTCGGCAATCCGCATTCATCAAGCGCCAAATCGGGGCCGACGACGATGACGGAGCGCCCGGAGTAGTCCACGCGTTTCCCAAGAAGATTCTGGCGCAGGTATCCATGCTTGCCCTTCAAATAATCAGCGAGGGATTTGAGAGCGCGTCGGCGCCCTCCCAAGATTCCGAGCACGCCTGCTCCTCGGCGCATTGAGTTGTCCAAAAGCGCATCCACTGCCTCCTGCAAGATTCTTTTTTCATTTCGCAAAATAACTTCAGGCGCGTGAATCGCAAGCAAGCGCTTGAGGCGGTTGTTGCGGTTTATTACACGGCGGTAAAGGTCGTTTAGGTCAGATGATGCGTGCCGGCCTCCTTCAAGAGCAACCATAGGACGAAGTGCCGGAGGCACCACGGGCAGGCGAGTCATAAACATCCATTCAGGGCGCACTCCGGCTCGGCTTAGGGCCTGTGCAAGCGCTAGGCGCTTGCGCAGTTTGTCGCGGTCTGCCGCGCCAGAATTCTCGTACTGCTCGCGCACTTTCTTTATAAAGACCCCAAGGTCAATGCGCTTCAATATATTGAAGAGCGCCTCCGCGCCGATTGCAGCGCGGAAAAGACCGCCGTATTTGACGGCAAACAAGTGATACGCCGCTTCGTCCAAGACGGCGCCTTCGCGAATGGATTCAATTTCTCGCTTTGATTTGACTGCCAAATCTTTCAAGCGCGTCTTCTCTTCCGCAGTAGCAGCCGCCTTCGTCTTCTGTTGGAATTCTTGTTCCAAATCTTTGAGCAGGCGCACGCGCTCGGCTTCTACTACTTGCGTAATGATGTACCCGGCGAAATAAACAACTTTCTCAACTTCAGCGGAAGAGAGGCCCAGCATAAGGGCGATGCGAGAAGGAATTCCGCGCAGGAACCAAATGTGCGAAACCGGCGTCGCCAAATCAATATGCGCCATGCGCTCTCGGCGAACGATTGCGCGCGTCAGCTCCACTCCGCATTTTTCACAAACGATTCCGCGGAATCTGATGCCTCGGTATTTCCCGCAGTAACATTCGTAATCTTTTTCAGGACCAAACACGCGCTCGTCAAAGAGCCCGTTCTTTTCCGGCCTCTGCGTGCGGTAGTTTATCGTCTCCGGCTTGGTGATTTCTCCGAAGGACCAGTCAAGGATGCGTTCAGGCGAAGCAAGCTTCATCGTCACTGCGTCAAAATCCTGCGGTATCATGTCTTTTCTTTTTTGCATATTAGATTTTGTTATGAGCGAAGCGAGTTAGAAAATCTTATACCCGACACACGGCTCGTACATACGATTCTGTGGTTAGGCTGAGTTGATAATGTCATACAGTGTTCCGTGTGTCGGGTTAAGAAAATCATAGTCGCTACGCTTCTTGATTTTCTAAAAACTCCATGTCAATTCCCAATCCGCGCAAGTGGCGGACAAGGACGTTGAATGTCGCAGGCGTGTTTGTCTCTTCAATTCGCTTCCCGGAAACAATCGCGTCAAACGCGGCAGAACGGCCCAAGATGTCGTCGGATTTGATGGTAAGGATTTCGCGCAAGCTGTGTGCCGCGCCGTAGCCCAAGAATGCCCAAACTTCCATTTCCCCGACGCGCTGTCCTCCGTTTTGGGCTTTTCCTCCGAGAGGCTGTTGAGTGGTCAAGGAGTATGGACCAATTGAGCGCATGTGTATTTTGTCTTCCACCATGTGGTGAAGCTTTAATATATACATGGTTCCGACGGAAACCGGCTGGGCAAATGCTTCGCCTGTAAGACCGTCAAATAGAATGCGCTTGCCGTTTTCGTTCTGGCCCGCCTTCTTAAGTTCTTCGCGGATTTCCTCTTCTGTGGCTCCGGCAAATGAAGGAACGATTGCCTGGTAGCCGAGGCTTTCCGCGGCAAGTCCTAAGTGCAATTCCAAAATCTGGCCCAGGTTCATGCGCGAAGGCACGCCGAGCGGTGTCAAAATTATGTCTACCGGATTCCCCTGTGCGTCAAAAGGCATGTCTTCCTCTGGAAGCACGCGAGAAATGACTCCCTTGTTGCCGTGGCGCCCAGCTAGCTTGTCGCCCACGGAAATGGTGCGCAGTTGTGCGACTTCAATGTGCACGCGCTTGATAACGCCGGATTCAAGGTTGTCGCCTGTCTCGCGCGAGAATACTTTGACGCCGATTACGCGCCCGCGCTTCCCGCCTTCCATGCGCAGGGACGTATCTTTCACATCCTTGGCCTTCTCGCCGAAAATCGCGTGCAAGAGCCTTTCTTCCGGAGTGAGCTGCGTCTCGCCTTTTGGAGTTACCTTTCCTACCAATATGTCGCCAGAGCGGACCTCTGCTCCGATGCGCACGACGCCGTCTTCGTCCAAATTGCGCAATTTAAATTCGCTAACGTTCGGGATGTCGTGGGTTGTGATCTCGGGCCCAAGCTTTGTGTCGCGCACGACAGAGACAAATTCCTCCATGTGTATGGAAGTAAATCGCGCCTCTTTAGCAAGCTTTTCTGAAATAACGATTGCGTCTTCGTAGTTGGCTCCGTACCAAGGAAGAAATGCGACGCGGACGTTCTGCCCGATTGCAAGCTGGCCTCCGTCAGATGTGGACGTGTCGGCAAGAAGCGCGCCCTTCTTTACATGCTCTCCGGGAGTAACTGCGGGCCTGTGATGAAATGTCGTGAAGCCGTTGGTGCGCGAGAAATTCACGAGCTTGTATTCTTTGGTCTTCCCCGCGGAATTCTTTACGTCAATTCTCTGCGCGTCCGCGTATGTTACTTCGCCTGCCTCCGAG
Source organism: Candidatus Kaiserbacteria bacterium (assembly GCA_024654165.1). Taxonomy (GTDB): domain Bacteria; phylum Patescibacteriota; class Minisyncoccia; order Phycocordibacterales; family UBA2100; genus UBA10103. Next base: position 17,934 of record JANLIP010000128.1, read on the forward strand.
GCGACGATTAGCCTGCCGGAATCGTGCGCCGCCATTGCCTCCACGCCTGTCGCCACGTACGGCGCCTCTGGCACCACCAAGGGCACGGCCTGTTTCTGCATGTTTGAACCCATGAGCGCGCGATTCGCGTCGTCGTTCTCAACGAAAGGAATAAGCGCGGTCGCTACGGAGAAAGGCTGGTTTGTCGCAACTTCCATGAAGTCCACATTCTCGCGTTTAACGAGGGTCGGGTTTCCGTTTTTCCGGACTTCAACAAATTTTTCTGTGATTAAGCCTTCTTCATTGCGCGCTGTTGCCGCGTGCGCTATCGCGTATTGCTCCTCCTCAAGCGCGTTCATGTATACGATGTCTTTTGTGATGTGTCCTTTTGCAACTTTGGCATACGGCGTTTCCACAATTCCAAATTCATTCGGGCGGGCATAAAGAGACATGTGGAGAACTAGCCCGATGTTTTTCCCTTCAGGCGTGTGGATTGGACAAACGCGTCCGTAGTGCGAGGAGTGCACATCGCGCACCTCTAGGCCCGCGCGCTCGCTCGTGAGCCCGCCTCGGCCTAGAGTTGAGAGGGTTCGAAGGTGCTCAATCTCGTCCAGGGTATTGTACTGTTGCATCAATTGAGAAAGCTGGTCGGTGGTGAAGAATTCGCGAATGACTGCCTGGAAGGGTCTGGGATTTACAAATTGGACAGGAAGGGAAGTTTCCGGATCCACCATCGCCATTCTGTCTTGGATGTTGCGCTTCATGCGCGATAGGCCGATGCGCATGCGCTGTTCCAATAGCTCGCCCGCGAAGCGCACTCGGCGGAAGCCCAGGTGGTCTATGTCGTCTGGTTCTGCTGCCGGGCGGGCATTCAGCTCTGCGATATGAGTGATAATGCGCACTACGTCGTCAAGCGTGAGCGTGGAATTTGTGAGGTCTTTTTCACCAGTTCCGAGCCCGAAACGACGATTAAAGTGGAACCGCCCGACGCGCGAGAAATCGTAGCGATCTGGCGATAAAATCGCCTTTACGTGCTCGCGGGCAGACTCTGTCGTGGCAATATCGCCGTCGCGAAGGCGCCTATAAATCTCTACATATGACTCTTCCGGCGTGTGCGCGTGGTCGTGTCCGATGGTTGCCGATATCGCATCATATGCTGGAGGATTCTCTCCGCCGGAGGCGGATCCGCCTTTGGCGGAAAACCTTGCCAAAATCTCGTTGTCTGTTGCAAGGCCAAGTACCCGCAAAAGCGAAGTCACTGGGAAACGGCGCTTGCGGTCTATCTTTACATAAATTCCCGCATCCGGGTCGGATTCAATTTCAATCCACACT
>JANLIP010000002.1 GCA_024654165.1 Candidatus Kaiserbacteria bacterium
CCCATAATCTCGGCTCCCACAGTTCCCTGCCCAGCAATAACGAACGGGTCATTAAATGGATGCACCAAAATCATTCTCTTCTTTTTAGACGCACCGAGGGCTTCTTTAAATGCCTCATCAAAGGTGTCGCCGATAAGTTCAATGGTTACGTACGAGCCTCCAAGAGCACGCACGCGGTCAATCTTTTGCCGAGGAGTATTCTTCGGCATGAAAACAATCCCTTTTATTTTTAGCGTCTTACAGCTGAAAGCCACGCCCTGCGCATGATTGCCTGCAGAAGCGCAGACGACTCCGCGCTTTTTCTCTGCAGGTGCGAGCAGTCGCATTCTGTTGTATGCACCTCGCAATTTATATGAGCGAACAATCTGCAAATCCTCGCGCTTGAGATAAATCTTCGCTCCGAATTTTTCAGAAAGCCCTTTGTGGAATTGGAGCGGTGTCTCGCGCACGACTCCGCGCAATGCTTCGCGCGCCTCCTCTATAAGATGCGTTTTAAACGTTGGCATGGCCTTCTACCCTTTGCTCGCGATGCAGGAAATTTCTACAAGCGCGCCTTTGGGCAATCCGGAAACGGCGACTGTGACCCGCGCAGGCAAGGGGTCTGTCGTAAATATCCTTCCGTATATTTCATTCATGTCTTTAAAATCTTTCATGTCGCACAAATATACGCACACGCTTATAACTGCTTCAAACCCAACCCCGGAGGCCCGCAGGACTTCTTTTAGATTCTTAAATACCTGCTCGGTCTGCTCTCTAATGCTACCCGTCACCAACTCCCCCGTGGCTGGATTAATCGCAATCTGGCCCGAGCAAAATACCAAATCGCCCGCAATAACTGCCTGCGAATATGGGCCTATTGCTTGGGGGGCACTGTCTGTGCGGACTGACTTCAACATATATACGCACATTACTACAAATCGCGCCTCTTTGACAACATCACTCACGAGCGGTACTTTGCAGATTGATGTATTGGTGTCTCGCATTTCTCTTGTGAGACTTGGCCCTTAACTAAGACGAGGTAATCATGATTGCAACCGACCCGCACTATCACACACAAGCACCACAGCTTGACCTTTTTCAAGAGAATCTTGAACGCCTCTTGGCCGAAGGTGTTGGGATTAGAAACCCGGAACTTATCGCGCGCAAAGCACGGCGCGAAGCGGCTTATACCGAAGCTCTGCGCATGATTCACGACACTACACTGCAAAGCGTAGTGTTCCATGCGAAGATGCAAAAATTGGCGCGTGAACTCAAAAAGACATGACGCGCCATTCAGCACCCCCATCCCGACACAAATACACGTGTCACGGGATGGGGGTTGCTTACTATTTGCCTAGGCCTTAGTTCTTCGCTCTCTCCACAAACAACTTCACTTTCTCAATATCTTTTGTTCCATCTGTATTTGATACGCCAGACTCAACGTCAACCATATATGGTCGGACTGTTCGTATAGCCTCACTTACATTTCCTGGGGTTAACCCGCCCGCAAGAATCACAGGTGTAGATACCGATTCAACAATTTTTTTGCTCATGCTCCAATCGTGTGTTTTTCCAGTTCCGCCTCGCGCACCAGTCTTTTTGTCCATACTGTCAAGCAATATGCGGTCCACAAGATCCTCGTACTTTTTTGCATCGGCTGCTGCATTATCGCCCATGACATGCACTGCTCTCCACACTTTGAGATTCGGCCGTCTTTTTTTCAATTCGCGTATGACGTCAGCGGAGACATCGCCCTGAAGCTGAACTGTGTTTCCGCCGGTCTGATCAGCTGTATTGATAATCGCGTCTGCGTTATCAAGAGTGGTGACAACAACACTTGAAACTTCGGGCGATAATTCCTTTATTATTCTCGCAGCATTCTCTGCATCGATTGGACACTTGGAATGTTCTAGCTCAACATGAAATCCGAGGGCATCGGCCCCAGCGTCAATAGAAGCAAGAGCATCTTCTATAGAGCGTATTCCGCAGATTTTCACTAGGGTCATATACAGACTATAATGACACAATGAACGTATTAGACGAAATAGTAGCTACAAAACGCAAAGAAATTGCAGTGCTTAAAGCTCTGCGCCCTCTTGAGTCCCTGCAAAAAGAAGCCGACAGTTTCAAAACTGACAGACGTCCTTTTCACACACTCTTTGAAAAAGGTCCTGTATTGATTGCGGAGATAAAGCCTCGCTCGCCTTCGGCTGGAGAACTAATTGCTGATTCCCCGCTTGAAATAGCTGACCTGTATGCGAAAAGCGATGCCGATGTGATTTCCGTTCTGACCGATGCCGATTATTTCGGCGGGAGCAACGATTTGCTAGAAAGAGTTCGCGCAAGGGTCCCGCAAACAATCCTGCGCAAAGATTTCATAATTGACGAATATCAGGTTTACGAAACGCTTCTTTTAAAAGCCGATGTGTATTTATTGATTGCCGCAATTCTTTCGCAAGATGAGCTCGCAAAATTAATCGCTCTTGGAGAGTCCCTCGGGTTAGAGACCCTCGTGGAGGTGCATGATGAACAAGATGTTGAGAAAGCATTGGGCGCCGGGGCTAAAATAATCGGGATCAACAATCGCGATTTAACAACTTTTAAAACTGACATTGCCGCTACGGAAAATCTTGTGGGAAAAATCCCGCAAAATATTCCTGTTTTGAGCGAATCCGGAATCGTCACCGCGGAGGATGTGAAAAGGGTGCGCGCACTCGGGATCGGCGGTATTCTTGTAGGAACCTCCGTTCTTCAATCTGACAATCCGCTTGAGAAAATAAACGAACTGAAGCAAGCACTAACAATATGACCAAAAAAATTACATATGGAGGAGCGTACGTGCCGGAAATGCTCTGGGATACTCTTCGCAAATTGACTGCGGAATTTGAAGGTGCAAAAAAAGACGCGAATTTTCAGAATGAGTTTCAGAATCTCTTGCGAAATTTCTCCGGCCGGCCGACTCCGCTTATCTTCGCCGAGCGTGCGACAAAAGACCTCGGGGGTGCAAAAGTGTACTTGAAAAACGAGGGCGCTAATCACACGGGCGCGCACAAGATAACGCACTGTTTGGGGCAAGGGTTGCTTGCGCGTCGCCTCGGGAAAAGGATGCTCATCGCGGAGACTGGCGCGGGCCAGCATGGCGTGGCAACTGCCACTGTAGCGGCCAAACTAGGCCTGGAATGCGTCGTATTCATGGGGAGCGAGGATATACGCCGGCAGAGGCCCAATGTCTTCCTCATGGAGCGTTTGGGGACAAAAGTAGTACCCGTGGAATACGGGAGCAAAACGCTCAAAGACGCGGTGAACGAGGCATTGAAATTCTGGATGGAGCATTTAGACGAAGCTCATTACTGCATCGGCTCGGTCTTAGGCCCTGCTCCCTACCCCGAAATGAACCGTTATTTCCAATCAGTAATCGGGCGTGAAATTCGCTCGGAGCTTATGGAACGGGAAAATAAACTTCCCGACGCTGTCGTCGCGTGCGTGGGCGGTGGCTCAAATGCCATGGGAAGCTTCTATGACTTCATTGCAGATGCCTCAGTAAAATTAATCGGCGTAGAGGCAGGAGGCATCGGCAAAAAGATTGGAGAACATTCCTCGCGCAAGATTGCGGGCGAACTTGGGATTTTTCAAGGATACAAATCTCTTTTCTTGCAGACAGAGGAGGGACAAATCGCACCCACGCACTCAATCTCTGCCGGTCTTGATTATCCGGGCGTCGGCCCCGAGCTAGCGGATTTGTACACAAACGGCCGGGTAGAACTTACTTACGCCACCGATGCTGAAGCAGTTTCGGCAGTAGATTATTTTGCGAAGCTTGAAGGAGTTATTTCCGCGCTTGAGAGCGCGCACGCGCTTGCGGAAGTGCGCAAAATCGCACCGAAGATGTCAAGGGATTCAATTGTCGTCGCAACGCTTTCCGGCCGAGGAGACAAAGACCTTTTCAACTTCGCTCGCGCGTTCAAAGACGAAAGCTTCCGCGACTTTTTGAAAGACGAGTACAATCGGTATGAATAATCTTGAGAAATTGTTTGCTGGGAAAAAAGGAGGGCTTTTCATGGCTCACATGATTGCGGGATGCCCAACGATGGAGGAGTCGGAAAAAGTAGCCGAGGCGTTGGTGAAAGGAGGAGCGGATATAATTGAATTGCAGATCCCTTTCTCCGACCCGATGGCCGACGGCCCGGCAATCGCAGTTGCGAGTGAGGAGGCAATTAAAGGCGGTGCAACGGTAGCAAAATCTCTCGCCCTTCTTGAAAAAGTTGCGAGGCTTGGAAAACCGGTGGCGGTGATGACCTATCTAAACATTCCGTTCCGCTACGGTATTTCAAAGTTCGTAACAAAAATCGCAAAAACCGGGGCCTCCGCGCTCATCGTCCCCGATTGCCCATTTGATACCGAAGAAGGCCGTGAACTTCTCACCGCCTGCAAAGAAACGCAGGTGTATCTGATTCCCGTCGTCTCCCCCGGCGTGCCAAAAGAGCGCTTGGAACAACTCGCGACTGACGCGTCTGGCTTCGTATACTGCACTTCCCGCCAAGGCATCACGGGCGCGAACAGCAAATTCGCGAAAGAGCTTGTTGACTTCGTAAAAGAATTAAAGGAAATCTTCAAACTCCCAATCGCTGTCGGCTTCGGCGTTAAATCCAAAGAGGACGTCGCCGAACTGGCAAAAGTCGCCGATATAGTCATCGCCGGCAGTTTCTTTATTCACGTAATCAAGACGTCTAGTCCCGGTTCAGTGGAGAAAAGCCTAAAATCCCTGATTTCCTAGCTATTTAGTCAGCGTATAGCGTGTTTGACAAATCGGAGACCTGGGGTATCATCTCACCTATGCAGAGCAGAAATTCAGCTTGGTTTACTTTCTTCTTTTATGGACTCTCAATCGAGGGTTCGTCTGCGTTATTGTAAAAAACGATAATGGAAACGAGCTCTCGAAAGAGAGCTCGTTTTCTATTAATAGGTTACAATAGCGAAATCACTTGATTTCCAAAGCCAATATGGCAACTATCCTACTCATCCATGGACCAAATCTAAATCGCCTGGGGAAGCGCGACTCTCTGAACTACGGCTCAAAAACGCTCGCAGATATTGAAGCGCTAGTCACTGCCGAGGCGGAGGAACTTGGCCACACTGTTAAATCCTTCCAGTCAAACCATGAAGGCGCTCTTATAGACTACCTGCAAAATGAATCGGGGAATGCGGACGGCATAATAATAAATCCAGGCGCGCTCACCCACTACAGCTATGCCCTATTAGACGCGCTCATCGACACCGGGTTGCCATGCGTAGAGGTGCATCTATCAGATATAAATTCCCGCGAAGAATTCCGGAAGATTTCTGTTACAGCACCCGCTTGCATCGCACAAATCTCCGGAAAAAAAGAAGCGGGGTACATTGAGGCGCTGAAAATCTTGCACAAGAAGCTCGCAAAAAATGTATGAGGATTACAAACAAAACATCGCTCACGGCGGTTATTGGAAACCCGATAACGCATAGCATGAGTCCGCTCATACACAACGCGATTTACGAGCGCGAAGGGATTGATGCAGTGATGCTCGCATTCGGGAACCCATCTATAGAAAAGCTGGTGGGCGCTATAAGAGCGCTTCCGATTCACCTCGTGGCAGTGACCATGCCACATAAGCAAACTCTGATTCCCTTGCTTGATTCTATTTCGGATGACGCGCGAGAAATTGGTGCGGTAAATACAATAATCAACAAGGGTGGTATGCTCGCTGGATTCAATACGGATGTTACTGGCGTAGCGGAGGCGCTCAAAGACGTGAGTGTTGAAGGCAAGAACGCGCTCATCATAGGCGCTGGCGGAGTGGCACAGCCAGTCGCATACCACCTGCGAAAGCGCGGAGCAAAAATCTATTGCAACAATCGCGACAACGAACAGGCAGAGGCCTTATGCAAGAAATTCGGCGGGACAGTGATAGACGGGAAGACTATGAGCGGAATGAAATTTGACTTAATTGTGAACGCTACCCCAATCGGAATGCCGCCAAATATAGAGATGTCTCCCGTGCCCAAAAATATTATTCGGCCCGAGACCGTCGTCTTTGATGTAATATACACACCCCTTGAGACACAGCTTTTAAAAGACGCTCGCGCGCAGGGTGCCAAGATCATTTCTGGGCTTACAATGTTTATTGCTCAAGCTCTTGAACAGGAAAACTTGTGGCTCGGCCGTGATATAAGCGACAACGGTTATACTGAATTAATCAAAACGCACTTACTGACTCTAAATAAGAAAAATTGATATGACCTATAAAATAATCAAGAAAATGCCCTCAATAGAAGATTTTATCTCGGCGCATCCGATTTCAGATAAGGCAATGGCGAGTGTCAAAAAAGATATTGGGGAGGTGCAGGACATTCTATCTGGGCGCGACAATAGGCTGCTATTTATCGTGGGCCCCTGTTCCGCATGGCCGAAAGAGGCAGTCTTGGAATACGCGAAGCGCCTTAAGAAACTTTCCGATTCAATTGATAAGAAAGTGAAGGTCATGATGCGCGTCTACATCCAAAAACCGCGCACCGTGCGCGGATGGCTAGGCCCTGTAAACCAACCCGATCCGTTTGCGCCTGCCGACATATCAAAAGGAATAGCTTACTGCAGAGAAATGATGGTAAAGGTAATTGAAATGGGGCTCCCAATAGCAGATGAGGCATTGTTTACGCACAATGCAAAAGGTTTTGCCGAACTTCTGTCATGGATGGCAATCGGCGCGCGCAGTGTGGAGGACCAGGAACATCGCATTTTCGCTTCCGGCGCCGATTGCCCCGTGGGAATGAAGAACGGCACCTCCGGCTCTATTGATGTGGCTGTAAACGGCATCAGTGCCGCACAACACAAACACGTTGCAGTGATAGACGGCTATCAGGTGGAAACACAGGGCAACGCTTATGCGCATCTTGTACTTCGCGGTGGAGAAACGGGGCCTAATTACCACCCAGAGCATGTGCACTCGGCGAAGAAGATGTTTGAGAAGCACAAGATAAAGAATCAAGCGATTCTGATAGACGGAAGCCATGACAACTGCAAAGTGGACGGCGTAAAGAGCGGAGCGAGGCAGGCATCTGTTATTCTGGAATCAATGACATACATGAAAACCGATCCTGAATATAGAAAGCTTGTGCGCGGGTTTATGATAGAGAGTTTCCTAAAAGACGGTGCTCAAAAATTAGAGGGAAAAGACACGGAAACTATTGATCGCGACGGCCTCTCTATTACAGACCCATGCTTGGGCTGGAAAGAGACAGAAGAGTTACTTAAAGAGGTCGCAAAACAACATGAGTAATTTACAATCAAAAAAAATAAACGTGCAAATCGGGGAGAGCGCAAAATATCCGATGATAATCGGCACAGGTCTTGAAAAAGAAATCCTCTCTATCCTTGAGAAAGAGGCGCAAAAACGGCGCATCGTCATCATCACCGACAACCGCGTGAGTAAGATGTTCGGGCAAAATCTTCTATCAACCGTGAAGAAATCCGGCAGGCCTGTGGAGATGATGCACTTCCCCAATGGCGAGCAGAACAAAACGCAAAAGACTGTTACCGATCTACAGCATGCGCTTCTAAAAAAGCACTACGGGCGCGACACGCTTATCATTGCTTTGGGCGGAGGCGTGGTGGGCGACGTCGTGGGATTTGTCGCTGCGACGTATCTGCGAGGAGTGCCGTACATCCAAATGCCAACCACAATCTTGGCAATGGTGGATAGTTCCATAGGAGGAAAGACTGGCATTAACACGCCGTTTGGGAAAAATACCATCGGCGCTTTTTACCAACCGCAAGCGGTAATTGCCGACTTAAATTCCCTAGCCAAACAATCTCGCAAGGAAATAATCAACGGGCTCATGGAAGCGATAAAAACATTCCTCACCTCTGACAAGGACGCTCTTTCTTTGGCGATAGAGCTGAATCTGGATTCCCCGCTGAAGACTCCCGAGATACTTCAAGAGATAGTCTTTCGCTCGGTACAGATAAAAGCTGGGATTGCAGAACGGGATGAGAAGGAAACGAATGAAAGGCGAGTGGTAAATTTCGGACACACAATCGGGCATTCTATTGAATTACTTTCCGGCTACCGCCTGCCTCATGGATACGCTGTTGGGTACGGCATGCTGGTAGAGGCAAAGATTGCCGAG
>JANLIP010000020.1 GCA_024654165.1 Candidatus Kaiserbacteria bacterium
TCAAAATGGCGGAAGAATCTATTGATAGCGGAAAGGCGTTAAAAGTATTAGAGAATTTGAAACGCGAGACCCAGAAGTATAAGGTATGAAAAGCATAAAAATCACACCGCTTCGCGAACCTGCAAAAGCTAAGATTACTATCCCTGGTTCAAAAAGTTATACCAACAGAGCTCTTCTCTTGGCTGCACTCACAAGCGGGACTGTAAGAATAAAGAATCCGCTCGTGAGCGACGACACGCATGCGATGATTGCTTGCTTGCGCGAGCTTGGCATCAGCTGTTCATTTAAAGGCGATTCGCTGGAAGTGAGCGGGAATCTGCAGAGAATTGCAGACCGCGCATATAACCTAAACGCAAATCTTTCAGGAACTACAATACGTTTTATTCTTGCGCTCGCTTGCATTGTCCCCGGAGAAAAGACGATACGCGGGCGGGGCAGATTAAACGAACGGCCGATAGCGCATCTGATAGACGGCCTGCGTCAATTAGGCGCGTCTATTGAGTATGTGGAGAAAGAGGGATTTCCTCCGGTGCGCGTGCTGTCTTCCAAACTCAATCCAGGGAATATCAAGATGAAAGGAGATGTAAGCAGTCAATTCCTCTCCGCGCTCTTAATGGTGGCGCCCCTCATTGGGGAGGTAACAATAGAGGTGGATGGCGAACAGGTTTCTCGGCCATATATAGAAATGACAATTGATGCAATGCGTGCGTTCGGAGTAACTGCTTCACACAAGAATTTTGCACGCTACACAGTACCCGCCTCGCAAACATACAAGGCTGATTCTTACAAAATTGAAGGCGATGTCTCAAGCGCGTCGTACTTCTTTGCAATTTCCACTCTTACCAAATCAACATTTACTCTCGCCAACTTAAATCCGCACTCTGTACAAGCGGACATGAGATTCTTGAAGATTCTTGAAAGAATGGGGAGCAAGGTGGAATATGGCGAGGACGAAATAACGATTACGGGAGGGGGCACTGAAGCGCTCACGGTAGACATGCAGGATTGCCCCGACCAAGCGCAGACGCTCGCGGTTTTGGCGGCCTTCGCTCCGGGAATTACAACCATAAAAGGCATTCAATCTCTACGTATAAAGGAGACGGAGCGCGTTGCCGCTGTTGAGCGCGAGCTGGGGAAAATGGGCATTAACACAGAGTCAACTCCGGATACGCTGGTAATCAACGGCGGGAATCCTAAGCCCGCCAGCATAGACACATATGGCGACCACAGACTGGCAATGGCATTTGCGGTCGCGGGAACGGCACTGCCCGGAATGCAAATCAATGATCCGGATGTCGTCAGCAAAACCTATCCGAACTTTTGGAACGCGCTTGAATCCGTCGGCGTCGGCCTTGAATTCGCGTATGACAATCCCAACATCGTTCTCATAGGAATGCGAGGCGGGGGCAAAACGACTGTCGGGAGATTGCTTGCAGGGACTTTGAAGCGGGAATTCGTGGAGTTGGACGAGCTTGTAGAAAAGCAGGCGGGAATGAGCATCCCAGAAATAGTGGAAAAGCACGGATGGGAATATTTCCGGGATATGGAATCGGAAATCGTTCAAAAAGTGTCCTCAAAGCACGGAGCTGTTATTTCAACTGGCGGGGGCGTGATTATCCGCCCGGAAAACATGGCCGCATTAAAAGAAAACGGATACCTGATATTCTTGAGCACGCCTGTGGAAATTCTTGCGAGCCGTATAGAACACGACCTAAATAGACCATCGCTCACAGGCGCTTCATCGCCCGAGAAAGAAATTGCAACAGTGCTTGCGGAGAGAAAGAAGCTCTATGAAGCCGTGGCAGATGTGGTTCTAAAGGCAGGCAATCTGACGCCTACAGAAAAGGCCGACATCATACTGCAGAAATTAAAAGAAAAGCA
>JANLIP010000040.1 GCA_024654165.1 Candidatus Kaiserbacteria bacterium
TTAAAGACAAACGTTATTTTAAGAAGCTTAGAGCGCGACCGGGGAATTGCCGCAACAAAGGCAATGCCAAATTGTCCTACCGGGTATACCCAGTTCTTCCTCTACTTTGTGATGACTCCGCCTCCCAAACATTTATCGCCCTTATACAAAACGAGCGATTGCCCCGGAGAAACTATGTGTGCCTCGGCAAATGATACTATTATTTTCTCTCCGGTTTTATTTACAACAGATTTAACCGGGATTTCGCGATACCGCGTCTGTGCTTCTGCTTCAAAAGGAAAGCTTTGTTCCGAATCTATAAAATGAACCGAATCTAGAATGGCTTGCTTGCGCTTTGCGTAATTAATATTCTCTGATACCGAGATTGTATTATTTTTTACGTCGGTACCAACGACATAATAGACCGCCGTTCCGCGCGCAGGTTTTGTAATCGCAAAACCATGTCTCTGGCCGATGGTATAAATCTGCGCGCCTTCGTGCTCGCCTATCACACCCCCGCTTGCATCCAGCACTGCGCCTTTTTTAAGAGCCATGTATCGTGATAAAAATTCTTTCATTGTGACGTCGCCCACAAAACAAAGCCCTTGGCTGTCTGGCTTTCCTGCAACGGGCAGGCGCGCGCGCCGTGCGCGCGCGCGTACTTCGCTTTTCTCCATGTCTCCTATGGGAAATAAAGTGCGCGCCAAATCGGCTTGTTCTAGGGTATAGAGAAAATATGACTGGTCTTTATTTTTGTCGCTCCCCCTTAGTAATTCAAGGCTCTTGCCTATTGCCGGCCTATTGCCTGCCACGATTCGGGCATAGTGTCCCGTTGCAATGAAATCCGCACCCTCCTTTTCAGCATATTTTAGAAAGCTTCCGAATTTAATATGCCTGTTGCACAGGACATCGGGGTTAGGAGTGATTCCGCTCGCATATGCAGAAACCATTTTCTCCACGACGTCTTTTTTATAATCATCGGATAAGTCAATTTCGCGAAATGGAATGCCGATAGCCACCGCCGCGCGCATCGCGTCTACCCTATCTCTGCTCCAAGTACATTCTAGGAATTCCGGCTGCCAAATCTTAATGAACACTCCAACTACATTAAAACCCCTCTCTTTAAGAAGCATCGCCGAAACGGCGGAATCTACTCCGCCGGATAATCCCACAAACACTGTCTTTCCCATTTAAGCACTATAACAAAAAGGCTTAGTAAATATATATTCGTTTCTTTCTCAAATGCTCCGCGTAAGTGGCGCTGTAATACGTAACTCCGCTTCTGTCCGCAAGATAATACAGATTCTTGTTCGGGGTCGGGGTGACTGCTGCTATAAGAGAACTCATACTTGGACTGCCGATTGGCCCTGGCGGAAGCCCCTTATTGCGATAGGTGTTATAGGGAGAATCGCTCGTCAAATCTTTTGTGGTTAATTGATAAGACCCCTTGCCTATCGTATACAGAAATGCCGCATCTACCTGGAGAAGCATCCCGATCTTGATCCTGTTCCACAAAACGCCGGCTATCATTTTCCTGTCCTCCACTTTCCTAGCTTCGCGCTCCAAAAGAGAGGCCATTATGACAACATCTCTAAGCGGTTTGCCGAAGGCATCTATCTTGTCTTGTATAGTTGATATCTGCGTATCAAAATTCTGCTTCATTGTACGCACTACAAGATCCTCTGTCGCATTGGGAAGAAAGAAATATGTGTCCGGAAATAAGAATCCTTCCAAGGGAACTGCCGTCTCAAGAAACTTGGATTTATCAAAGCGCAAAAGACGGCCTCCAAATAAAATAGCCATCTCTTTTGTGGTTGCTCCTTCTGGAATTCTTATTTTCATTGGTTCCAATCCAAAAGCGCCGACTGCAACAGCGCGCGCCACGCTTAGCAAATCGCGCGGTTCTTTAAAAAGATAGTCTCCAGCATGCATATTGTGCTGATTTCCCGTTAATGTAACTGCAACCTTAAAAGACAGCGCGGAGCGCACTACAGAATCTTTCTCAAGCCTTAAGCTTATATCGCTAAGCGATGCCCCGTCTTGCACCGTTACCAGCTCATTAAGCGGGAAATTGTCTGGAGGCCGAATGACGTTCAAGTAAAGATAAATGGCCAAAGCGCCCAACGTTATAATGATGAATATCGTCCGGCGATTTGCGTGTTCTCGCGTGCGCCAGGCAAGCGCTTCCAAAACGCGCTCGTACGCGGCGAGGACTCGTTCAATGAATGTTTCTAGTGAAGCCATAAAGTCCCAATCTACAAATCATCCGAATGCTACAAATGACTGCGGATGCTCGCTTCTAATATTCGTGATTATTTGTAGATTGGAATCCATTCGTAGATTGGTACTTACATCGGCAAGTTCGGCGGCGGAGAAGATTTGGTTGAAGATATCCTGTTTATGCCGGGAGTTTTCACGGATGAGCTCGGCGGATGAAATAGAGACGCGATGACTTCGCTAGTCATCATATTTACCGGCGTCTCCCATGGCGGATAGAAGAACGCTCTTCGCTTGAAAGCATCAAGGCACCGTCTGGTCTGCTGATTCCAGCGCACGTCGTGCCAATCTTGCCAAGGATAATCAAAAACATTGTGCCATCTCCGGGGTCGGAGCTGGCTCATATATTGCGGGTTCGCGTACGGCCTCCATATCCACCTCAAGCCCCAATATGTCTTGCCGAAATCTGCAGTGGGCGAGATATAGATTCCGCGCGCGCCGACATCAAAAGGATGCTTTCCCAAATTGCGCTCCATAGATTCCACTTGTTGCGTCTGCTTCCATGTAGCGCGCGGGCGCGCCTGTGCAAGCCTTTTCTCCGAAATTTCCTCGGGCAATTGCTCGGGCAGGACGGCGGATTCTAGTCGGATTTTCTGTACTTCTTCCTCAACTATTTTCTTCCACTCGCTGTCTTTCCTGTTTAGGGTTCCGAGCCTGTAGCTGGAGGTAAAAATAATCTGGACCCAAACTTGCTGGCTCGGCTTTATACTGCTCATAAACTCAAGAACCGTTGCAAGCGGGTCAACCTTGAATTCCTCTTTTGGGTTGTCTTCCAATTCAAAATCAACGTATGTTTTTATCGGAAACGCATCAATATTCTTCCTGAAAGGCTCAAGCCTCCAATCAGTGCAATAACATGTATGGTAATCTGGTTCAAAAATGAATTTCTGCGCGTAATCCTCTACTTCATGAAGCTCTATTTCAGGGTATTGCGAATAAATATTTGCTTCTAGCATTTTCTGATATTCTCTCCAGCACCAAATATAGAAATGAATTTCGCCTCCGAACGAGACCATTTCAAAAGAGTACCAGGGCCGGACCATTCCTTTGATTACGCGCATCAGGTAAGTGGTCTCTTCAGAAGCAAACCAGAATGATGCCAGCGCTGTTTCCATGGCGCGAGGAGATTTGGTAATTTCGCGCGGGATTTTCATCTCAAGAAGTACAACGTGGCGCTTGAATATGAAGAGCGATCTGGCATACCAGACCCACACCTTGTAAGTTCCGATAAGCAGGGCGATTGGGAGCCAAATGGGCGACGTCCCTACAAGCCATGAAAAAGTAAAAAGCAGGAAGTTTGGGATTTGCATCGCAATAATGTTAAGCATTGCGACAAAAAGAATGGTCAAAAATAGCGCCCGCGAAATTCCCCAATCGCCTATCCAGTCTACCCATTCTTCAAAATCAAAACTCACCAACAAATGAAGAAATGACTGAAAATCAGTCTTGTTTCCGCCTGCCATATGTTTCTATAATAACACCGAACAAGAGCTTAGAAGCGAATTAACAGCTCCTTGTGTTAATTAGGGCGCTTGCCCTTCTCGCCAACTGTTAGTAATTATTTAGCGAGGCCAAAAAGTCCGTCCGGAAGCTGAATAAATATGTTGCTTTGAAGATTTACGGCGATTGTCGCATCTTTCACATAACGTTCGCGCTTCACTCGCTCCATAATATCCTCGCGCGAAAGCGGACCCTCGCTTTCCAATACTCTCTTGATGACGTCGCGGACAACTCCTGGCTGGTAGCCCCATTCCTTCAGCGCGTAAAGCCCCCTGCCGACGAGAACGAAGCGATTGTCCTTGATGAGTTCGTTGTGCGTAGTAGCAGGGTGCGTCTCTCGCTGAAAGAGCTCGTCAATCCCTTTTGCGACTTCAGTGAAGTGCATCGGGGAGCCGTGCCGTTTCAATGTCAAATATGCAAAGTCGCGCGTGTTCTTGATTCGCACGTGCGGAGATTCTGTAAGGCCCCATTCGCCCAGCGGGTTGCGCCCGATTCTTTTTGAAATATTCAGCCAGCGGGTAAGAATTTCATTCGGACGATTTTTAATTCCCTCTTTTTTTAGAGCTTCCGCAAAAATCTGCAAGAACTCCTCTTCTGGCGTAAGTTTTTCCAAATCAATTGATTCGTGCAAATTCGCGAGCGCGCGCTCAACCTGATCCGCGAGCTGTTCGTCTACATACCAGCGCGCGCGGTAATTGCTGTCCTCTCGCCTGTCGGTAAATTGATGGCCGACCGTAAGCAAAAATACTAGGTGTTTTCGGTCGGTGGCATTTTCAGCGATTTCAGAAAGCACCGTCTCATCGGAAAGAACTGCGCCAAGAGCGTGGAGAGCCCGCTTCAAATCTTCAAAAGATGGCGCGTGCGCTTTATAACCGGAAGATTCGCGCACAGCCGAAAGGCCGTGCTTTTCTATTTGGCGGATTCGCTCGCGCGTGATGCCGTATTCCTTTCCTATCGCGTCCAAAGTGCGCTCTTCGCTCTTGGTACCCAGGCCAAAACGGTCAGTAAGAATGTGGCGCGAGCGATCCGGCAAATCGGATAGCAGTACCTTTGTTACTGTTCGCGGTGAAAATGAAAGCATACCCGGTTAGGACAATTTAGAATAATTACTGCCGCGGATAATCATCCGAAAAGACTGCATATTTACATTCTTGGCGATTTGTTCATCTGTGGGTTTTATGTTCATACAAGGCGATTCTAAATTGTCCTACCGGGCATAAATTGGTGGCTAATTGGCTGTTTATATTCCTAAAGACTATTTAATATCAAATGTACCACATTTTGTCAAATGTGCAAGCCCGCCCCGTAGGAATCTCACTGGGCGCGTAGGCTGTATTTTCAGACGACGCAGGTTCTTCAAGACAATACTGCGTCAAGATAGCTGGTGAGAGATTTCCTTCGGGGTTTTCCCCGTACACACGAAATGGCATGGCATTGTTTCAGAAGTTAAACCGCACGAAATACACCTATTTATGTAGTTAATTTTACTAAATGATAGAGATGATACTGCAGAAACGATGTCATTTCGTGTGACGGGGTTTTCCCCAGGTTTCCCCAGATAAGCCACAGAATTGAGCAGAAAATATAATGAGGAGCAACGGGTGCTGTGATAGAATCGCCTTCTAATGGCAACGAAAGCAACTAGGCTCCCCCCGCAAGATATTGAAATGGAACGCGCGCTCTTGGGCGCGCTCCTAATAAATCAAAACGCAATTTATGACGTTTCGGACATCGTCGGTATTGAATCTTTTTATTCCGGAAAACACCGCACAATTTTTGATGCGATGCTTTCTCTTTATGCCAAAAGCGAGCCGATAGATATCGTTACGGTTTCCGGCAAACTGAAAGAACGCAAACAGCTTGCCGATATCGGAGGAAGCGCCTATCTTTCCGAGCTCGCAGGAGAGGCAGCGTCCCCGGGAAGCGCAAGGCACTATGCGCAAGTGGTGCAGACGAAATTTGTCCTGCGGGCCCTTCTAGACGCTGCGGAGAAAATCGGCGAACTGGGGTTCCAAGAAGACCGCGACATTGAAGTAATTCTTGACGAGGCGCAGGCCGCCGTCTTCAAGGTCTCTAATTCGCCGATGCTTCAAAATTTCACTGCGATTAAAGACGAGCTCGCTGAAGCGTGGGAGCGCCTTGAGAAACTGCAAAAGCAGGGCGCGGGAATTCGCGGGGTCCCGACTGGTTTTCCGCAATTGGATAATTTGCTCTCCGGCCTTCAAAAATCCGATCTAATACTTCTTGCCGCCCGGCCCTCTATAGGAAAGACCGCGCTCGCTTTGGACATCGCAAGGCAGACGGCCATCAAGCACGGAACTTCCGTCGGCATTTTCTCTTTGGAAATGAGCTCTCAACAGCTCGTAGATAGAATGCTTTCCGCGCAAGCCGGCGTAGATTCATGGCGCCTGCGCACGGGGAAAATCTCCAAGGACGATGAGTACTCTCGCTTGCAGGCAGGAATCGCAGCTCTTTCCGAAGCCCCTATTTATATAGACGACAAGCCCTCCTCCACCGTGCTTAGCATGCGCTCTGTGGCCCGCCGGCTGAAAATGGAAAAAGATTTGGGGCTTATAGTTGTAGATTATCTTCAGCTGATTACCCCCGCTTATACAAAAAATGGAGATTCAATGGTCCAGCAAGTCACGGAAATTTCGCGCGCGCTCAAAACTATGGCCCGCGAGCTTGATGTGCCGGTGCTCGCGCTTTCCCAGCTATCGCGTGAAATTGAAAAGCGCCGAGGGCGCCCCCGCCTTTCTGACCTTCGCGATAGCGGAAGCCTGGAACAAGATGCGGATGTCGTGATGTTTATCCATCGCGAAGACAAAATGAGCGATGGGGGCGAAAAAACCGGCATTGCGGAAATTCTTGTTGAGAAGCACCGCAACGGTCCTGTCGGAAAAGTTGACCTGCGCTTTGACGAGCAAAAAACCACTTTCCTTTCTATAGATAAGAGCGATTTCGGAGATTACATATCGGAAGCCAAGGTAGGAGAAGATGAGGCGCCGTTCTAACGGGGTAGGCAATAGAAAATAGGCAAAAGGCAATAGTGCGAAACTATAAATGCAGTTTATCCATATTTTCCTTCCCTAGTGCCTAATGCCTAGTGCCTGTAAACTATTCCTATGGATCCAATAGAACGCCTGACATCTATATTTGAAAGATTCCCCGGCATAGGCCCGCGCCAAGCCGGCAGATTTGTGCAATTTCTTTTGCGCTCTCCGCAAACGCTTCGTCGCGAGCTTGCGAGCGGTGTGGAGGGCTTGAACGCTTCCGTGCACCAATGTTCGGATTGCATGCGATACCACACCGGGAAAAGGGGGGCTTGCGCGATATGCGAGAGTCCGAAACGCGATAGTTCACTCTTAGCGGTTGTCGCGAATGACACTGACCTGCTCGCGATGGAGCGAAGCGGAACATACCGAGGGAAATATTTTGTACTAGGAGGCACAGTTTCTCTTGCATCGGAAAAGATGAATGGATTGCGCGTGCGCGAGCTGATTGCCTACGCGCCCAAATTGGCCAAAGGAGGCTTGAAAGAAATCATCCTGGCTTTTCCCGCAAATCCCGAAGGAGACTTTACCGCAATCCGCCTTAAAGAAGACCTGGTTTCAATTATCCTAGAACATTCAATTAAGATTACCTCGCTCGGGCGCGGCCTCTCAACAGGAAGCGAGCTTGAATATGCCGACCCGGATACGATTAAATCCGCGCTAGATTCTCGAAGATAAGAGAACCGCCCTTATGGAAGGGCGGTTATTCTTACTTTTGTGAATGGCTGTTTGTGGCCTCTCTTTTTGAAATATCGGCTCTTTTGACGGTAGCGGATTACAACGACTTTCTTGGCTCGTCCCTCTTCTACATGCTCGGCAGAAACAACTGCGCCCGCAAGATACGGCTCGCCTACTTTGGTTTCTTTGCCGTCGTCGGTCAAAAGCACTTTATCAAATGTAATTTTTCCATCTGCAGTTGATGGCAATTTTTCAACATTCAAAACAGTATCTTGTGTTACCAAGTACTGCTTCCCGCCCGTTTCAATTATCGCTATCTTTGCCATAGTCGGCACAGTCTGCCATATATGACCCCCTTATGCAATAGCAAGGCTAGTCTTTTGCCTCAAGAATCGGTCTCTCCAGCAAGGGTGATTCCAATTCGGCAGATTCGCCTGTGATCCGCAGGACATCTTTATCAATCTTGCCCAATTCTTTAGAACCAGAATTATAGTGATTGATTGTTGTAGATAAAGCATTTCCGATTTTCTTATAGTAATCCTGATACGCGTTCAAGTGCCGGCCAAGCGCCTCCACGTTTTTGGCGATATCCTTTGCCGTCTCCTCAATCTTAAATGCTTTAAATCCGTACAGAACCGATTGCAGATAGGCAGCGAATGTCGTGGGCGATACGATAATCACCTTCTTTTCGTTGTAGGCGTAGTCAATCAAATTGCGCGTGTTGACCTTGACCGAGCCGACCTCGTTAATGAGCAAATCGTAGTAGATGCCTTCAGCCGGAATATACATGAATGCGAATGGCAGGGTGCCATCCTTCGGGCGCACGTATTTCGCAGTCTCATCAATGCGCAATTTCAGGTCATTCTTAAAATCTTTCTCCAGTTCCGCTTTCCGCGTTTCGTCGGGCTCATTCACTACGCGGTTGTAATTATCAAGCGAGAATTTTGCATCAATTGGAATCATGCCGTCTTTAGTGATGATGACAGCGTCCACCGTCTCGCCTCCGGGGAAAGCATATTGTGTCTTGAACGTGCCGGGGGGCAAAATATTCTCCAGCACTAGCGCTAGCGAGCGCTCGCCTAAATTCCCCCGCTGTTTTTGATGCTTCAATACTTTCTCCAAATTCGCCAATTGCTCGGCAATGGTCATAAAGCGGAGCGTGGATTCGTTGGTCTTCGTCTGCTCGCGGGCAACTTCCGTAAGCTGGCGCGTTACGAGCTCTGTTAATCGCTGTGATTCGCCGAACTGCGCCTTAAGGGATTCCGACATTGTCCTGGCGCCCTCTCCGAGCTTTGCATCCATCGTGCGCGTGAGTTCCTGCAATTGATTTTGAAGAAGCACCAGGCCCTGCGTATCCTCTTTCTTACTCTGCCCGCGCCAATAGATAAATCCGAGAAGTGCCAGAATTGCAACAAGCAGTACTACGGTAATCCACTCCATATTTTTGCATTGTACCATGAGCTGATTTTGCTCTACCTGCCACACGAAATGACATTGTTGCTTCGCAACCATTGATCTATAGGCTCGACTTAAACAGCCACTACTATGACATTTCGTGTGTACAGGTATAATTCGCACATATGTTGAGTACAAAAATACGCGAGGAATTGACTACAGCGATGAAAGCTAGGGACGCGGTAAAGATGAACACTCTGCGCGGGCTCCTAACGGGCTTTATGAACGAGCTGGTGGCCAAGGGGATAAAACCTCAAGAACAAATCTCTGACGAAGACGCGCTTGCCGTTATAAAGAGGGCGGTCAAACAGCGCAAAGATTCCATTGAACAGTTCCGAAAGGGCAACCGCGAGGAATTGGCGCAGAAAGAAGAGGCGGAATTGAAGATTTTGGAAACCTACATGCCAGCGCAAATGTCGCGCGAGCAGATTGAGACTGTCGCAAAGCAGGTCAAAGAGAAGCTCGGAATTACCGATAAATCCAAGATGGGGCAATTTGTCGGCGCGGTCATCAAGGAAACCAGGGGGCAAGCAGACGGGTCATTGGTAAAGGAGATTGCCGAAAGCTTGCTTTAATCCCCTTTTCGTGTTATCATACAGATTGGCTGATTTGATGTTCCTTCAGTCAAACGGGTATCCCACCAACAATTTTATAAAGGTAGATACAATGTTTGAGCTTACTTGCCAGGAAGTACCGCTTTACCACCCTGCACAACGCATCGTGGCTGTTGCACAAGTTCTCTGCGACAAGGCAGTTGTGCTCCCTAGGCACTTCATCGGACTAAGTATTCCGATTGACGGTGCCAGCAGAACCTGCGGCGACGCGATGGTCATCGCGGAGGCGTTGATGCGCAAAGGGGCCATTGACGTTCGTTTTGATGGTCGTGGAGAATCTTTGCGCCTGTGCGCATTCGGGTATGGGTTCGGTCTTCGAATATCAGGAAACTGGCTGTGGATGACACCGTGGCCACGGAAAACAATAAAATTCCTGACCGAAGAAAAGATACCATACTGCACGAAACTCACGGGTTCAAACAAGAGAACGCTTGCGTTACTGGAGATGAGCACGTACGAGCCACGATCTTAACGCTTTACGACAACGAAGGAGGTGCCCATGCTGGACATCAAGACTTTGGCGACGCAAGCCGCCGAGCATCACAGGGCAACCGGCAAAAGGATGTCGGAAGCCGTGGAGGCCGTGCTGATGAGGCACAGTCTCACTGAATCACAATTCGCAGGGTACAAAAGGGAGATCCTCAGCGAATGTGGCCGGCGTGGTGGGAAGAAAAACGCTTGCCAGACTCGTAAAACCACGAAGAGGGGTACACCGAGCCAAGCCGACTTCTTCAAGTAGTGGCAGGACAAACTAGGCGCGGATTGCAGTACCGCGCCTTTTTTTATGAAAAAAAATCCCGCGGTCGCCTATAGGTTGAGGAGAGTCCCTAGTCGGCGAGCGCGGAAAGGGTCGGTCGTGCCCGTATCACGACCTTCCATCGGTGGCATCTAGCTCTTATTTCCCTCGTCCCAATGAGGGTTGGGCGAGGACGGATACGCCACCTGTTCCAAGTGAAATATAGCGCTTCCTTCAAAATATGCACTTGGATTAAAACACGGCCGGAGCAACCTGCCTTTCCATAATTATGGATACAGCCGAGGCAATTCCCGCGAGTATTAGCATGACTGCAAACGCAACCGGAAGCGTCGTCCAGCCAATCAGCCCGCCAAAAATTACACACGCCAGAATTCTTCCTATTGCGAGGCCCATTTCTTTCAGCGCGGTGTATTCGTCTATAAAGGAGCCGTTGTCTGCAGATTGCTCAAACGCAAACGCATCAATGCTGTGGGAACTTCGCGGAGAACTGGCGTGCGAGTATGAATCGGCAAGAAAGACGCCGACAGGCGAGCCGACAAAAAGACGCATAGCCCATCCCGAAAAAGAAAAAAACACTTGCACGGTTATAGACCTTTCAAATTGCATTTTTCGCCCCAGTTTGCGGTAAATGTATCTTAAGAAAAGTATTGCAAGAAGTGTCGCGCTCAATATGATTCCGAGAGTTTCGTAATCCGAGCCAACAATTAAAAACACAGATATCGGCCATATGAGGAAAAGAACCGCACTCTGCAAACCGCCTGCGACAGACGCATTGATAATCCTGCTGTGAGCTTCTCTAAATAATTGCCGGAAAGTTTCTTTGTAATGCCAGGAAAATCTTTCTGGCAAATCGCGCACCTTCATAATAGGCACAAGAGACAATATCAGAATAACGGCACCGCCAAAGAGAATCCTAATATATGCAAAATCTACGGTCATCATTGTGATGCCTGCAAAGGCAGGCATGAGGGCAATGAGAGCTTCATACACTATCGGCAGGCGCGAGCGTTCACGATTATCTGTGGAAGCCTCCAATTGATATGGAATCCAATAAAGGGCTCTGTAAGCGCCAATGAGAAGGGCAAAAACGGCTATCCCCCACCCGGCAGGATTTCCATTAAAAGAATCCGCCAATGTCGCGCCCAAATACACATAAGCGGAAGATGCGACAAGGACTCCGTAAACCATGGCATGTTTTACTCCGCGCCGAAGATGCGCTGCGGAAATCGGCGTCAAAATTAGCGTTGCAACTTGAGAAAGTGCATACATGGCAATAGTTCCGATAAGTGCCAGTGAGATACTTTCCGTTTGAATAAAATAATATTGAAAGACGAAAATCCAAGCAAATGCGTTGGCGATGCTTAACCCCGAGCGAATGAGAAATCTGTGCGCGTGCAGATATCCGAACCTTGCGCGGGTCGGATGCTTTCTATTCTCCATTTCAGAATCACGCATATCTAACTAAAA
>JANLIP010000114.1 GCA_024654165.1 Candidatus Kaiserbacteria bacterium
CCCGACATGGGTATTTTCCACTTTTAACTTACGGTAACGCTTTTTGCGATATTTCTTGGCTTGTCAATATTATGTTTCAGCTCTAGCGCCATGTAGTAGGCGAGCAGTTGCAGAGTAATAGTATTCATAATGGCGCTGGTTTCCCCTGTGTCAGGAACCTGTAGGAAGTACTTGAAGCTTTCATCCGTCTCCGGCCCTATGCCTATCGCGTCAGCGCCCCGCGCCCGAACCTCATTTACGGCGTTCATCAGACTCTTTTTCAAGGAATCATTTGAAAAGACGAAAACGGTTGGTACGCCTTTTTCCATCAACGTTATCGCGTAATGCTTCAGGTCTCCGGCAAGAAATGCATGGGCATGCACATAAGCGCCCTCAATAAGCTTCACCATGCCTTCCTTTATTATCTGCAGGTTTTGCCCCTGCGCTAGAAGATAGACGCTCTTAGATTTCGCGAGATGATGCGCTACGCGTTTAACATCTTTGTGCGTCTTGGGGTTGTCCAGATATTTTTTCATTTGCAGGGAAAGAGAAGCAAGATTTCCTTGAGCCTCCTTTAATTCTCCAGACGCGCATTTAGCGAGCAAGTAACCCCATACAATCTGCGCAGAAAATACTTTTGTAGACATCACGCAAATTTCGGGACCGGCGAGCGCCATAAATTTGAAATCCGACATTCTTGTCATCATTGAGCCCGCCATGTTGACATGGGAGGCGATTGTAACGCCTTTCTTTTTCGCCACCTCCAAAACTTCCAGAACATCTGCTGTTTCTCCGCTTTGGGAGGGCGCGATTATAAGGTCGCTCTTATTGAACATGTCGTAATACTCTTTGGCTTCCGCGCCCACCAGCGCAATCGCGGGAATTTGCGCGTATGTGCGCAAGTAAAATGCGATTTGCGCTGCAGAGACTCCCGCGGTACCAGAGCCGAGCGTGAATATGCGCTTGGCTTTTCTCATTGCTTCAACAAGCTCAATCATTTGCGCAGTATCTGCTTCTAATATTCTAGCAATGGTCGCGGGCGTATCGTTAATTTCTTTTATCATGAAGTGTTTGAAAGAACCTTTATCCACCAAACTGTCTTTAATGGTGTTTTTCTCAAACTTTTGCGGAATAGCTCGCCCGCTTTTTATATCGTGCAATTTGATACTATGCTTTTTGCATACAACCATTTGACCGTTGTCTAAAACAAGGATTTTTTTTACGAATGGAGCAAAGGAAAGCGTGTCTGAAGAAAGATATATTTCTTTTCCGTTATCGCTTGTACCCAATACAAGCGGGGAGCCGTTGCGGACAGCGATAATATCTCCGTCTTTGGAGAGAACAATGATGGTATTCCTCCCTTCCAATTTCTTGAATGCCAAGGAAACAGCCTCCACCAGACCCGCGCTTTTCTTACGAATTTCCTCTATGAGACGGACGATTACTTCCGTATCAGTTTGTGAAATGAATCTATAACCTTTCTTCTGCAGGCCGATTTTTAACTCTTCATAATTTTCCACAATCCCGTTCTGCGCCAAAATAAAACTTTTGTCGCTCGCGAAATGCGGGTGCGCATTCTTGTCTGTTACGGCGCCATGAGTTGCCCATCTGGTGTGCCCTATGGCGATACTGCTTTTTGGCAGGTGCGCAGTTGACTCGCCGATTTTCCCGGCATGTTTCTCCACCTGAAGCGAGTTATTTACAGATATGCCCACGCCCCAGCTGTCGTAGCCTCTATAATCCAGGCGCTTAAGGCCCTGGAGTACGGTTTCCGTCGCGTCTCTTTCTGCGCCTATATACCCAAAAATTCCACACATATAATACATCTATTTTACCCGTTTTCGTCAATGTTTGCAAAGGGATTGAAAAAGTGAGGAAAAACAGGTGCTAGCGAGGATTTTTCTGTTATCATAAGCCAATGGTACCCGGTAAACCAAGACTTTTAACGGGCCTTCAGCCCTCTGGAGCGCTTCACATAGGCAATTATTTCGGCGCATTGAAGCCTTTTATGGAACTCTCCAAAAAGCACGATAGCATGCTGATGATTGCCGATT
>JANLIP010000011.1 GCA_024654165.1 Candidatus Kaiserbacteria bacterium
CTCTTGGTTATCGTTTTTTTTTGCGCCAAATCGTTCAATCATAATAGGCTAAATTCTACAATGCTTTCGCTCCAATATCCCGTCTAAAATATTTTCCTTCAAAATTTATTAGGTCGCACGCCGTGTAGGCTTTTTCAATAGCGCCTTTTAACGTATCGCCAACGGCTGAAACGCCAAGAACGCGCCCGCCGGAAGTTTTCAGCACCCCGTCATAAACAGTGCCCGCGTGGAATACGACGACTCCCTGCACTTTTTCTGCCTCTTCAATTCCGGTAATGGGAAAGCCTTTCTTATACTCATCCGGATATCCGCCGGAGGCAAGAACAACGTTTACTGCAAAGCCGGAATCCCACTCAATTCTTTTGCCCGCTAATTTGCCATCTGCGCAAGCTTCTAAAATATCCAAGAGGTCGGTTTTCATCAGGCGCATGTACACTTGCGTTTCAGGGTCGCCGAAACGGGCGTTAAATTCCAGCACTTTTGGGCCCCTTGAGGTCATCTTGAGCCCTGGGTAAAGCAACCCTGAAAACGGCATGCCTTCCGAAGCAAGGTTATCTAGCGCCGGCTGTACTACTGCCTTTTGTATTTCTTTCATAGCGGAATCGTCCACTTCTAAAACAGGAGCAATGGTTCCCATCCCACCGGTATTTTTCCCTGTATTGCCTTCCCCGATTCTTTTGTGGTCGCGCGACGCCGGAAACATAACAAAATCTTTTCCGTCAGAAAGCGCATGGATTGATATTTCTTCCCCATCAAGGAATTCTTCAATGACTACTTCTGCTCCGGCATCTTTGTGCGCATGCTCAACCATGATTTCCTTGAGCGCTTCTTCTGCCTCACCCACGGTTTCGCACACATACACGCCTTTTCCGAGGGCAAGCCCGCTTGCCTTCACGACGATTGGCGCCCCGCGCTCCCGCACATAAAGAAGCGCATCCTCATATTTTGTAAAGATTTGGAATTCTGCCGTGGGAATTCCAGCCTCTTGCATCAATTTCTTTGAGAATGCCTTTGAGGATTCAATATACGCAGCCAATCGCGATGGGCCAAAGATGCGCAATCCCTCGGTCTGGAACGCGTCAACAATTCCTAGCGCAAGCGAATTGTCTGGTCCAACAACAGTGAGGCCAATTGAATGCTCTTTTGCAAAATTCACAAGCTTGGTAATTTCATCCGCTTGTATTGGTATATTCTCGCCAATCAATCTGGTGCCCCCGTTCCCCGGTGCCACGTAGAGTTTCCCGATGCGCGATGATTGCGCAACTTTCCACGCGAGCGCGTGCTCTCTGCCTCCGCTCCCGACCACTAATACATCAGTTGCCATGGTCGGTAATATAGCGCATTGCATCCTCCGGCGTATTGGCAAAATATGCAAGCGATCCTTCAACTACATCTCCATCCAGATTCTTAAAGAAACCTTCCTTGTCCATTGTCTCAAGCTGCGTCTTCATTCCACTGTAAAAACCGTCAGTGTTCAGAAAGACGATTGGTTTGTGATGATCGCCGTGACGTTTTAGCGCGAGCATTTCGGTAATTTCATCTAGCGTGCCTATCCCGCCCGCGAGAGCGATGACAGCG
>JANLIP010000055.1 GCA_024654165.1 Candidatus Kaiserbacteria bacterium
TGCAACAACTGGCGCTCGGGATTCGGGAGAGCGTACCTCCTCAATGTCTAGGCGTATAACTCTCGGCTCAACTTTCTTGATTGCTCGCACAACCTTTTCCATTTCTTTTGTAAGCTTCGCAATTCCCTCTCCGCCTCGGCCGATTACAAGGCCGGGACGCGAGGTCTTCACCAAGACGCGCACCACCTTTTCTCTGCGCTCAATTTCCACGGAAGTCACATAGTTTCCGCGCAATCGCTTCTTAAGGAATCTGCGCAGTGCGGAATCAATCATCACATTCTCGCGGTATTGAGCGGGCGTCCTTGAAAACCATCGTGATTTCCAATCACGGATTATTCCTAGGCGGTGTGCGTATGGGTGTACTGTGTGTGTCATATGAGGAATAGCTTCTAGCTTCTAGCTTCTAGCTTCTTAGCAGGCTTATTAACAACCTTGACCGCTTTTTTCTTCTTGGCGACCTTGGTTGCAACAGGACCGAGTTCTATCCTTATTATGCTCTGTGTTTTGCGCAGAGTTCCAGAACGGCCTCGGCCGAATGGACGGGGGCGGCGCATTACTGCTCCCTTGTCTACGCTTACGCTTTTAACCATGAGTTCTTCTGCAGAAACTCCGGAATTTCGCGCATTTGCAACTGCTGATTCCAGAAGTTTCCCGAAAGCATCTGAAGATTTCTGCAACAAGAATGAAAGGGCTGTTCGCGCCTGCGGAACAGTTTTTCCGCGAATCAAATCAGCAACAAGGCGCACTTTCCTAGGAGACTGATGATAATTTGTGAGTAAAGCTTTCATAAAAGACTATTTCTTAGGCTTGGCCGTTTCAGCTGTAGCCTTAGCAGCTTGAGCCGTAGCAATCTCTGCCTGCGCTTTCTGCATTTCAATCTCCTTCTGCATCTTGCCTCCATGGCGCAGAAACTTCGTAGTCTGCGAGAACTCCCCCAAAGAGTGGCCTACCATGTCCTCGGTCACGAAAACATCGTTGAAAACCTTGCCGTTATGGACGGCAAAGGTGTATCCGACGAATTCCGGAGCAATTTGCGACCTTCGCGCCCACGTCTTTATAGCACCCGCTCCTGATTTGCGGGTAGCGACTTTCTTAGCGAGCTTTGCGTCCACAAATGGACCTTTTTTAAGTGAACGTGTCATATGAATAGCTTCTAGGTGCTGGCTTCTAGGTTCTAAAGAATTGAATCAAAACTAAACCCGCCTCGGCGGGTAGGCATCAATGTATAGGAAATCATGAGCTTAGTCAAATTTAGCGCTCTATTTCTTCCCTTACTTGCGTTTGCCAACCCTGCGTCTTGTGACCAGAAATACATTGGAGTATTTCTTCGGACGGCGCGTCTTCTGACCCTTTCCCGTTGGCTTTCCCCACATGCTTTTCGCTCGGCGAAGCCCGCGCCCCTGTCTCCCTTCTCCTCCGCCGTGCGGGTGGTCTACCGGGTTCATGGCTGTGCCTCTAACAGTCGGCCGAACACCCATCCAGCGCGTGCGTCCTGCTTTCCCGATATTCACCAATCGGTGCTCCTCATTGGAAACCTCTCCTACTGAAGCCCATGCCGTGCCGATGACTCGGCGAACTTCCGTTGAAGGCATTTTCAGGTGGGTGTATCCGCTGTCTTGAGCGATTACTTCCGCATAATTTCCGGCGGAGCGTACAAGACGCGCGCCGTTTCCCGGTTTTATTTCTATGTTGTATACAAAAGTACCGACAGGAAGCTTGCCGAGAGGCAACCGGTTGCCCGGGCTTACGGGCGCTGTCTCGGAAACTATGAATGTGTCGCCGACTTTCGTTCTTTGCGGTAAAACCACGTAGCGCTTTGTTCCATCTGCGTATACGGCGAGCCCGATGAAAGCCGAGCGGAACGGATCGTATTCAATGGTGGCGATTTTGGCCTGTATATCCTTCTTATCAAACACGAAATCCACCATTCGGTAGTTGCGCTTGTGCCCGCCTCCTTTGTGGCGCACTGTGATTCGGCCCTGATTATTGCGCCCCACTCCGCGCTTGTATCCTCCCACTAGAGATTTAGTAGGCTTGTGGCCAGAGAGAAGCTCTCGGTAATTAAGGCGGGTCATTCCGCGGGCCCCCGGCGAAGTTGGCTTGTAGATTTTTAAGCTCATACAGTTTGGTTCATCGTTATACTATCCCCTTTCTTCAAATAAATGTAGGCTTTTTTGCCCCCGCGCTTCACTCCTCTTTTCCCTGTTCTAGAATTTAACTTTATCTTGCTTGGAATGCGGACAATGCGCACCATGCGCGGAGTCACTTTGTAAAGCTCGCGTATCGCCTGCGCTATTTGGTGCTTATTTGCAGATTCGGCAACGTCAAAAGTGTAAACACCCATAGCGCCGTGCATAGTTGCTTTCTCGGTAATGCGCGGGTGAATCAGCACATGCGCAGATCCAGCCGGCATTGCGCTCACGGCAACCTCCTTTTCAATCGGAGCTCCTGGCTTTTTAACCGCAGGCGCCGTCTTTTTTGTCTTTCCAAATAGGGCCATATTAATTAGGTGCTAGGTTCTAGGGACTAGGTTCTAGTAAAATTCATTGCTTCTTTGATGCGCGGTTCTGAATAATTGCGACTGAAGCTTCCGGATTCTCTATTATCATGTACTTGCTGTGGAGCACTGAGACAGGGTTTATGTTCCTGATGCTGGCACATTCCACATTTCCGATATTTCGGAAACTTTTTTCTGATGCCGGAGACATGTCGGCAAAACCGATGAGCACTGCATTCTTACGCTTGCTCGCCAGTTGATTAAAACCGGAGACCTTGGAGAGCATGACCATCGCTTTCTTAGCAACGGCTGTTTTCGGCGTTTCAATACCAAATGAATTCACAAAAAGAAGCTCGCCGTCCCTGAATTTCCTTGAAAGCGCAATAAACAAGGCTTTGGCGCGCATCTTTTTAGGAATTTCGCGCGCGTACACTTTATCATTGCGAGGCCCATGGGTAACGCCCCCGCCCCTCCAAATCGGAGAGCGGATTGAGCCGTGGCGCGCGCGTCCCGTGCCCTTCTGTTGCCATGGCTTTCGGCCTCCTCCTCGCACTTCCCCGCGGTTTTTCACGTGCGCAATAAGAGGGCGGGCATTCGCTTGCATTGTGGTTACCACCTGGTGCATCAGCGCATCATTCCATGCCAAACCGAAGATGTTTTCTGGCAATTCAATAGCGCCGGCCTTCTTGCCCTGGACATCGTATATATCAGATTTCAACATAGGAGAAACCGCCTCTCCGTCTTTTGAAATCTTTACCTTCTTTTCCTTTGTTGTTTTTGTAGCCATAAATTTATATATGAGAAATTATCCGCGGATTTCAACAAGCG
>JANLIP010000068.1 GCA_024654165.1 Candidatus Kaiserbacteria bacterium
CTCCGAATTCAGCACGGTAGTTTTAGACGAGGCCGACAGAATGCTGGACATGGGATTTATAGACGACATGCGCTTCATTCTCTCGCTAGTTCCCAAGGAGCGTCACACGCTCTTTTTCTCTGCGACGCTTTCGCGAGACATAGAAAGACTCATCGGGGATTTCCTTAAAGACCCTGTGCGCATCTCGGTAAAGACCCGCGATACAGCCGCAAGCGTTGACCAAGACATCGTGCGCGTGCCGTATGGCAAAAATAAAATTGACGTTCTGCGCGATCTTTTAATCAGCCCTGGCTTTGGCAAGGTGCTTATTTTCGGGCGCACGAAGCACGGCGTGGAAAGATTAGCCAAAGATTTGGTGCATCTCGGATTCAAAGCCACGTCTATTCACGGCAACAAAACTCAAAGCAACCGGCAAAAATCTCTGGACGCTTTCAAGCAGGATAGAATTCAAATTCTTGTGGCAACAGACGTCGCAGCGCGGGGGCTGGATATTCCAAAAGTCTCGCACGTCATCAACTACGATATTCCGAATACATACGACGATTATGTGCACCGCATCGGCAGAACTGGCCGAGCTGGAGAAAAAGGCCAGGCGCTTACGTTTATAGAAGGCCATCACGCAAGATAAAATGCGATTCCAAGGGTAGTCCTTGGACAATCATTCCAAGGACTACCCTTGGAATTTATATAACCCGTGTGTGATGGTACAATTCCGGAATGTTGCAGGCGCCGTTTTTTGATCCCGGGAAAAGTTACAAGGATAATTGGGAGCAGGGGCCCTATAATGGTTTTGCGGACGGAGTTAAATTCGCGGTCGGCGAACCGCGTTTTGATTTTCTAGGATTTAAAATCTCATACCCGCTCGGGATTCCTGCGGGGCCTCTCTTAAACGGGAAATTTGTGAGGGCGGCGCTGGACAAGGGATTTGATGTGCCTGTGCACAAGACAGTGCGAAGCAAGGTGCACCCGTGCAACGAGTGGCCGAATGTCCTCGGGGCGGAAATTGAGGGCGACCTGACGCTAGAGAAAGCACAGGGCAAGATTGTGGTGCGCAACGAATACAAAGAACCGCTTTCAATCACCAACTCTTTCGGCAACCCTTCTTATGAGCCCGGCGTATGGATGAAAGATTTGCGCGAATCGGCGGCGTATGCAAAGGAGGGCCAGCTTGTCATGTGCAGTTTTGAAGGCACGAAGCGCGAGGGGATGACTAGCGAAGATTATGTGAATGATTGGGCAAACGGCATGCAGATGCTCAAAGACTCGGGCGTAAAAGTAGTTGAGGCGAATTTCTCATGCCCCAATGAGGGAGCGGCACAGCTTTTGTGTTTTGATATTCCAAAAGTGAAGACCGTCGCAAGCGCGATAAAGAATAAAATCGGCGATACTCCGCTCGCCATAAAAATTGCGTATTTTGATGAAGAATTGCTCCGCGAGCTCGTGAAAGAAACAGGCAACATTGTAGATTGCTACTCCGCTATTAATACGATTCCGGCTGCCGTGGTAAATCCCGACGGCACGCAGGCTCTCCCGGGTGCCCACCGCGTGAAAAGCGGGATTTGCGGACACGCCGTTAAATGGGCAGGAGTGACAATGGTCCGCCGGCTCAAAAAATTGCGCGAAGAATTCGGTATGAAGTATGCGATTGTGGGAAGCGGGGGAGTAACTGTCCCCGAAGATTTTAAAGAGTACCGCGACGCGGGAGCAGACGTCGTCATGAGCGCCACCGGCGCAATGTGGAATCCTTATTTGGCAAAAGAAATCAAAGCAGAGTATCCAGATGCGTAATTCGCAATTAGATTTTCACAATCTTCTCCCAAGAACGGCCGGCGACGCCGAAGTGGCCGTAGGTCGCTGTTTCTTGGAAAATCGGCCGGCGCAAATCAAGGCGCTCAATGATTGCCTGCGGGCGGAAATCAAAATGCTTTGTAACAATCTTCGT
>JANLIP010000095.1 GCA_024654165.1 Candidatus Kaiserbacteria bacterium
TCAAACCGTCAAAAACACACGGGCCTTTGAGAACCTCCATCAGTCACACATAATTTGCTACTGCAAATTTGCGCGACGCCTATCGGTTATGGATAGGCACCTGTAGACGGCCCGCCTCGTAGCCAAGCTACTCCGGCCGTTGCATCTCGCCCCGCGAGATTCAACCCCATTCAATCGTAGCCGGCGGTTTGTCGGAAATACGATACACGACCGCGCCCACCTCCCGCACTTCGTTCGTAATTCGTCTGGACACGCGGTCCAGAAAGTCATATGGAAGCTGTGCAAAGCGCGCGGTAAAGCCGTTTACGCTCCATACAGCCCACAGAGCCACCACGTGGCCCAAGGTGGCATCATCGCCCTTTGAGCCCGTTTGGCGCGAGGCTGTAACGACAGCTCCTGCCTGCCACACAGTTTCGTAGAGTTTAGCTGCGCGAAGTTCTTCTATATAAATCCCGTCTATCTCGCGCGCCACGCGCAAACTTTCCTCTGTAACTTCTCCTTCAATACGGACGACAAGCCCGGGACCGGGGAATGGATGGCGTACGAGCAAGTCTTCTGGCACGCCGATGTCACGGCCAATTCCGCGCGCGGAATCTTTTACGCAATCGGAGAGCGGTGTGATTTCTGGCACTGAAAATGTAATCCCAGTGTTGTGATGCACTTTGATTTCCGCGACACGTGCACCCGTCGCGTGCCCGAGCCCGCTTTCACGCAGGTCGGTGTAGAGCGTTCCCTGCGCAATAAAATCTGCACCGAATTCCTTTATCTTTTCCTCAAGAATTTCTTTATAGACATCGCGCATCGCCAAGCGCTTCTCGCGCATGTCTGTTTTTCCCCGCAGTGCTTTCAAGAACTTGTCTGTTGCATCAACCACTTCAATTTCTATCCAATGTTCTTGGCCCTCCTTCGCCAGGGCTTCGGAGGGCGCAGCAAAATATTTCTGCACATATGCTTCATCGTCCGGCCTATCTATTCCGCGTATGTATATGCCTTTCAGCTGGGCTTTAGAGCCTTTCATCGCTTCTTTAAGCAAGTAGGCAACCACAGAAGAATCGGACCCGCCTGACAGGGCGATTAGCACTTTTGCTTTGCCGATTCTTTCACCCAATCTTGCAATTTTTTCCTCCGACACATTGTGCGCAGGGAAGCGGTCTGTAATTCCGCAAATCTTGAAACAGAAATTCTCGTACATGCGCGCTCCTTCGGCGGTTTCTGTAACTTCCGGATGGAACTGCACTCCCCATAGGTGTTTGTATCTTCCTGCGGCTACGGGCGCGTTTTCCGTAGAGCCGAGAATGGTCATTATGGAATCGGGCCCTATCGCATCGCCGTGGGTCTGTAGAACTTTCGTGTCGCTTACGATTCCTTCAAACAATGGGTCGGCGGATAATATCTTTAGAGAGTGCGTTCCAAATTCGCGCTTGTCGTGCGGAGTAACTTTCCCGCCTACATGTTTCGCCCACATCTGAAATCCGAGGCAAACACCGAGGAGTGGAATGCCGAGGTCAAAAATCTTTTCATCAAAAGGCGGAGGTTCGTTGGCGACGGATGCAGGGCCTCCCGAAACTATAATTCCCGCCGGTTTTAATTTCTTCACATCATCGGCTTTTACAGAAGCAGGGTCTGCAACTAGACAATACACGCCCAATCGCGCCAATTGCTGGACGATAAGGTGGTCAAATTGCGAACCCATTGAAAACAGGAGTACCAGATGAGCAGTCTTCCGCACCCGCATTTCCTCGCTAATTTCAGAGAGTGTTTCCGTCGTAGCTGTTTTAAATATCGTGAGCATGTTTCCAATATTCTAGCATTTCAGCCCGCATTTCCTAGCCCCCTAGAGCCTAGCGCTACCCAAAGTGGGCCTGCCCATGAACCAAATTTGGCTTTCTTTTGTCGGGACGCGCCAAGGTTAAGTTGCAATGATTTCGTCATGAGATTTGGAAACAGGTCGGTAGCCCAAACTACACCCGACTAAGCCAAAGTTTGGTGCTGGGGATAACTAGCTTGCGGTGGGCAAAAGTGGTGTATTATTCTATGAAGGTGGGATGAAGTGGGAACCTGCTAATTTTATATGTTGATTGGAGAATACGAACACACACTGGACGAGAAAAAGAGAGTGACTTTGCCAAAGCCTTTTGCGAAATCGCTGGGTAAAAAAATGGTAATTACACGCGGTCTTGACGCGTGTCTTTTTCTTTTTGCTGAAGACGCGTGGAGGAAGGTTGCGGAGAAATTGCAGGCGCTTTCTTTCGCACAGGCCGACACGCGCGGATTCAATCGTTTTCTGCTTTCTGGCGCGGTGGAAGTTGAGGCCGATGGCGCGGGCAGAATTTTGATACCGGACCACCAGAAACAATTTGCAGGTCTTCGTCGTGCGGTCGTTTTTGCGGGAGTCTCGGATAGGGTCGAAATCTGGGATGCAGGTGCGTGGAAGAACTACAAGGCGCGGATAGAGAAACAAGCTGATGCCATGGCGGAGAAGTTGGGCGAGATAGGGGCGTTGTAATTGGTAGGCAATAGGCAATAGAAAGTAGGGAATAGAAATTCACAAATACTACTAACTACTAACTACCGACTACTAACTGGTGATATCAGGCTGCTGGGGGAAAACATAATGGTCATGCGCACGCGATCGTTCAGGTCCTCCAGCAACCCGATGTCATCAAATGATGGACATCGCGAGTCCGGCGGCAGAGCCGTGGGACACGTGACTGTTCTTTCACATGAAGCGATAGAGGCACTTGGCATGAAATCTGCCGACGTTGTCGTTGACGCGACACTAGGAGGCGGAGGTCATGCCAAGTCTATCGCGGAAGCGTTAGGGAAAGGAGGAATGCTTATCGGAATGGATTTGGACAAGGAGGCAGTAGATAGAACAAAAATTGCGCTTGAGAGAATTTCCAAACCTAAGATTCATTTGCTCACGGCAAATTTCCGGAATATTTCATCAGAGCTCGCAAAGCTCAATGTAAAAAGAATTGACAAAGCATTGTTTGATCTCGGGTGGAGCGGATACCAGCTTTCAGCCGGACGAGGCTTTTCCTTTCTCAAGGACGAGCCCTTACAAATGACGTACTCCGCAAATCCGGGGGCCGGCACTCTTACTGTCAGCACCATCGTAAATGAGTGGGGAGAGGAAAGCATTGCGGACATCATTTTCGGCTGGGGCGAGGAGAAATACTCCAGACGCATCGCCAAAAAGATTGTGGAGCGTCGTTCATCCGCGCCTTTCAAAACGGCAAGCGAACTTGCCGATGCCATTTCCTCCGCAGTGCCTGCTTCATATCGTCATGGCCGGATTCATCCCGCGACGCGCACTTTTCAAGCATTGCGAATAGCCGTGAACGATGAATTGGGCGCTCTAAAGGAAGGTCTTGCGGGCGCATGGCAAAGTCTCGCAGAGGGAGGCCGAATTGCAGTCATCACGTTCCACAGCATTGAAGATAGGGAAGTGAAGCGCCTTTTTCTGAAGTGGGAGCAGAACGGCGAAGGGAAAAGAATCACTCATTCTCCTTTGCGGGCAAGTGCAGAAGAAATCAAAACAAATCCGCGGTCTCGCAGTGCCAAATTGCGTGTAATCCAAAAAACATTTCAAAACAGGCAATAAAATAATATGGGAAGAGCAAGAATACATAAACCATCAATATTTCAGGGACAATTGCAATTTCCCGCCTCAAGGGCGTCTTTCACATTCCATGCCGAGCATCCGCTTGAGCGCACGGCTTTCCGAACGTTTTCCGCCGTTCTTTTAATACTTGTATTGGCGTATCTATATTTTGTCGTCGCCTCGGTTTTGAACGTTATAGCGCGCAAGGAGGCCATGTCGCGGTCTACTCAATTAAGCAGCACCATAGGCACATACGAGCGCGATTACTTTGCAATTTCAGACAAGGTTAAGCCTGATGCCGGAGTTCCTCTGGGGCTGTATCCCGCATCTAACGTCGCTTACGTCTACAGGCCGGGCGTTGTCGGCCAGGCTCTAACTCCGCACAATGAGATCTAAATTCGCGCGCCGCGCGCTCTTCCTTTCCTGGGTTTTTATCGCCGGCGCAGTTCTGCTCATCCTGCGCCTTTACTTTGTACAGATAATCCACGGCGAAGAGTACGAGCGCGACGCGCTTAGCCAATATAGAGAGCCCTCGCCCGATACGGGAAATCGCGGAGATATATTTTTCAAGAAAATCGACGGGAGCCTTGTGGCCGCTGCCGTTATGCAGGCGGGATGGCGCATCGCGATACAGCCGAAAACTCTGACGGACGCGGATGCGGTGTACGATAAATTAAATGCAATCCTCCAGATTGATAAAGAGAAATTCTTCGCTTCCGCAAGTAAGAAAGATGACCCGTATGAGGAAATTGCTTTTCGCGTTTCCGATGCTGCTGCATCCGATGTTCGCAAATTGAAAATACCAGGAATGATTCTTGTGCAAGATCAGTGGCGCATGTACCCGGCAGGGGCGCTTGCCGCGCATGCTATAGGTTTCGTGGGATTCCAAGGAAATAAGAAGGTTGGCGTATACGGCCTTGAACGCTATTACGAAGACCTGCTTTCGCGCGAGTCTAGCGGCCTTTATGTGAATCCATTTGCGGAAATCTTTACCAATATGGGGACTTTGCTTGCACTGGACCCCACGACGAGGCAGGGAGATGCCATTACTTCAATAGAGCCGTCTGTAGAACAAAACCTGGAAAGTGTTTTGGGCAATGTGCAGAAAACCTATAGTCCGAAATTGACGGGTGGGATTGTGATGAATGCGCGCACTGGAGAAATTGTCGCCATGGCTGTTCTTCCAAGCTTTAATCCGAATACATACAACACGGTTGATAATCCTGCCGTGTTTACTAATCCGCTTGTGGAATCCATATACGAAATGG
>JANLIP010000110.1 GCA_024654165.1 Candidatus Kaiserbacteria bacterium
ATTTAATGATCCGCGCACGCCGATGCTCAATCGCGCCGTCGCTGGCGCCTATACGCCCGGCTCCATAGTGAAGCCCATCTTTGCTTCAGCGGCCCTCAATGAAGGGATAATCAGCCCTGATAAACAGATTCTTTCAACGGGCGCCATATCCATCCCAAATCCTTATGACAAATCCAACCCGTCCATTTTCCGCGACTGGGCGGTGCACGGCTTGGTAGACATGCGCATGGCGCTCGCAGTTTCTTCCGACGAATATTTTTATACTATCGGCGGGGGATACGGAGAACAGCAGGGCCTCGGAATAAATCGTTTGGACGAATATGCGCGCCGTTTCGGATTGGGGACTTCAACCGGGATAGCGATATTGGGCGAAGTGTCCGGAGTAATTCCGACCCCGGAATGGAAAGCTAAGATTTTCGGACCGGACGATCCTTGGCGCATAGGGAATACTTACCACACCGCCATCGGACAATACGGATTCCAATTGACTCCGCTTCAAGCGGTACGTTTTGTATCGGCAATCGCGAACGGCGGGAGGCTGATGAAACCACAGCTGATCGCGAGCTCCACGCCGGAATATTCTGACGTCGGAATTCCCGATTCGTATCTGCAGATAGTGCGCGAAGGAATGCGCCTGGCTGTTACATCGGGAAGAAAAGATGCGACGGTGAAGTATCTAAATATCTCTGGAATACGCATGGCTGGAAAAACGGGAACCGCACAGCTCGGCGCTCGCAATGAATCAATGAACGCATGGTTCATCGGATTTTGGCCTGCAGAAAATCCGCGATTTGCCGTCGCGACTGTTTTGGAAAATGCTCCCGCAGGCACCTTATCGGGCGCCGGGCCTGCGATGCTTCCTTTCTTCCAATGGCTTATCGCGAACAAGCCGGAATACGTGAATTAGCTTCTAGTTGCTAGCTTCTAGCTTCTAGATAAGAAGAAATTTGCCCGAATTTATAAAAGCTAGTCCCTAGCAGCTAGAAGCTAGAAGCTGCTCGGCTTGCTCTTGCAAGCCGAGCCTGTATAATACTGCGCAATATGAATGATGAAACAAATTATTTGAGCAAAGAAAAGTTTGATGAGTTTACAAAAGAGCTTGAACATCTAAAAACAGTTCGCCGGCGCGAGATTGCCGAACAGTTGGAATACGCCCGCTCCCTGGGAGACCTCTCCGAGAACGCCGAATACGAGGAGGCGCGCAATTTGCAGGCAGCGACAGAGGATCGCATACGCGGAATTGAAGAAAGTTTGTCGCGAGCGCGAATAATTGAGCATCCGAAAGGCAACGTGGTATCGCTTGGGAACACTGTAACTATCCAGAAACAGGGAGAGAAAGAAGAGCACGCATATGAAATCGTGGGCTCTGCAGAGGCCAATATGCAGGAACACAAAATATCGCACCTTTCGCCCTTGGGCTCGGCCTTGATGAACAAAAAGAAGGGTGATATTTTCTCTTTTGAGACTCCAAAGGGCGCGCAGAAGTATAAGATTGTAAATATTAAATAACCCCAAAGACTATGTTTAAGGCACATGGGAAATGCGATTGTAAAGACTATTACCTGCTTGCAGGGCGAATCTTGATTGCCGTTTTGTTTCTTATCGCAGGGTGGG
>JANLIP010000117.1 GCA_024654165.1 Candidatus Kaiserbacteria bacterium
CTCACTGCACAATCAGTGGCTTGTGAAGCAACGGCAGGACACGGTACGAGACTCGTCCCCCCCATCTGTAAGTAGTGCTGATAAAGAGCGATTGCTCCACCAAAGATTGAAAGCGCGATGCTGTAATCGGCCACCTCTTTACTCTTCTTCCAAATCGCTAGGGCGAAAAGAATTGCCTGCGGATATAGAAACACTCTTTGGAACCAGCAAAGTCCGCACGGCAAAACACCAAGAATTTCCGAGTAAAATAACGAGAGAATGACACCGCCTAAGGTAATCAGAAAACCAATCCATAATCCCCATGTTTCCAAAAATAACGCTATTGGTTCTAAATCCGCGAACTTCTTTCGCAAGAAGAAAAGTGCTAAAAACGCAACGCCAACAATCTGTAGCACGAGTGTGGCGAGCGCGAGCCAGTAATTTATTGATTCAGTCATAGGTTCTAGCTTCTAGGGACTAGCTTATAAGAAAATTCGGTGATTTTTGAATGGATTTTTTCTAGCAACTAGAAGCTAGTATCTAGCACCTGATTATTCCGGCAATGGACAGCTTGTTTTGTCCGCAAGCTCTTGCAAGGTCCTCTCCCCGGTCAAAATGCTGCCGTCTGGAAATATCCATGTGGGATATCCGTTTATATTCTTGTCTTTGCAGATTTGCGTTTGATTCTGCCCATCCGGAGTAGAGCACTCTACATACGGCAGAAGCGGTGCTGATTTTCCAAAGAGTTTCTTTGTAGCTTGGCAATGAGAGCACCAAAAGGCTCCATAAAAGATTGCACCCTTGTCCTTTAGACACTGTGTAAATGAATCTAGTTGCCCTGGCCCGCGATTTAGAAACAGGCTTGAACCGACGCCTATTACGACAATTGCGAACAAGACCGCCCAAAAAACAAGCATGCCCTTTTTCATACATCCAATATAGCACGCCGAGAATACGGAGTGAATGTGGCGAATGATACAATGCGCGAATGAGTATAAGCACTATATTCCGCAAAGAATTTCGATTCCCGCTTGCTGTACTTGCCTTATTGATAGCAGGCGCCCTGTCCCCTATTTCAACTTTCTGGATACTGGCAATATTGATAGGTCTGGGAAAGATAATCTGGGATTCAGAAGGTAAAATTCGCGAGGGAAACTACTCTCTGGATTATCTCGCCCTCCTTGCGATGGCGGTTTCTCTTTTTGCGGACCAGTACCTCGCAGGCGCAGTCGTAGCGCTGATGATTACAGGGGGCGAAGCATTGGATGACTATGCATCGGCGCGCGCCGAAGGCGCCTTGCGCGGGCTTGCAGAAAGAATTCCAAAATCCTGCATGGTGCGCCTATCGGGCGGGACGGTAGTTGAGAAACCGATTCAAGAAATTAAGAACGGGGAAACTATCATAGTCAGGCCAAATGAACTCGTGCCTTTAGACGGACATCTGCTCTCTTCGGAAGCCTTGTTAAACGAAGCAAATCTTACTGGCGAAGCGATTCCTGTCTCCTTCTGGTCCGGAACCTATATAAAAAGCGGGAGCGTGAATATAGGAGAAACGATTGAAATTTCCGTTGTCGGCGAATTTCAAAGTTCCACATACATGCGCATCGTGCATTTGGTGGACGAAGCGAAAAAGCATCAAGCGCGCATTGTGAAATTGGCGGAACGAGTGAATTTTCCCTTCACCGCTATTGCGCTCCTCTTGGCTGGCGTCGCGTATGCGTTATCGGGAGAAATTTCCCGAGCCCTCGCAGTACTTGTCATCGCCACGCCATGCCCATTAATAATCGCGGCGCCTGTCGCTTTTATCGGCGGGCTATCGCGCGCAGCAAGAAGAAACATTATTGTTAAAAGCCCGGCGATTCTTGAATTATTATCAAGTGCGCAAATTATCTTTTTTGATAAGACAGGCACGCTTACCCTTGGAGAGCCCCTGCTTGTGAAAGTGGAAGTTTTGGGCAAGAAAGACAAGAACGAACTTGAACTCTTGGGAATTGCGGCAGCGATTGAATTCCATTCCATACATCCGCTCTCGCGCGCAATCCTTTCTGCGCGAAAAGAAAGGGGTGCGCCTATGCTCGTAAGCAGTAATGTCGTTGAGACAATAGGGCGAGGCATTTCAGGAACGGTAAACGGAGAAAGTTTTACAATCGCAAAAGCCGAAGGAGTGCACGAGGGAGGAATCGTCTTGTCTCTAACGCAAGATGAGAAAGAGATATGCAGATTTCATTTTGATGACAAGGTAAAGGAAAATGTGCATGAGATGTTCCGATCTCTCGCGGAACGCAAAATAGAAGTGGAGATGCTGACCGGCGACAGGAAAGCAAATGCCGATAGATTGTTCGGAGGCTACGGCATAAATATACGCGCAGAATGCACTCCGGAAGAGAAATATAAAGCCATTGATTCGGCTAAAGCGGGCGGAAAGACCGTGGTAATGGTGGGAGACGGGCTTAACGACGCGCCTGCCTTGGCGCATGCCAATGTCGGCATTGTATTCTCTGGTACGGAAAACAGCGCCTCTATAGAGGCGGCAGATGCCGTTATCTTGGGGCATGATACAGGATTAATCCTTGAACTTTTGGATACCGCCGTTCGTTCAATGAAAATCGCCCGGCAGAGCATCTGGGGAGGCGTCTTTCTCTCATCTCTAGGAATGATTTTTGCGGCACTAGGCTTCATTCCGCCCGTCTGGGGCGCGCTTACGCAAGAAGTGATTGACGTTGCCGTTATTTTAAACTCGCTTCGCGCTGCCGCCCGCTAAACACTTTGCGGCATCAGCCTATTTGATTTGGAAATGCATTGTGCGCACCTGCATCCAATGGGCCTTATAAATTCATCAAAATATTCAGTGTCGTAGTCTATCGTTATTTCCTCGCCCTTTCTAATTTCTCGCACCGCAAATATCATTATTTTGTCTTCAAGAACCTCGGCCGATGTATTCGGACTGCAGGCGTGATTAATGTAGCGGGCGGTGTTTGATCTGGTTGAGCCGTCTATTGTCCATTTTTCATTTATCTCAAAGAGGTATCGAGATGTCATTTTGTCAGCAACCGAGGTAGGGATCTTCTCGCCGATATATTCAAGGATAAACTCGCCTTTCTTAATCCTTTTATTCGCGAATAGGCCCTTGCCCATGCCTGGCCCCGATTTTTTGATTATAAACCTTGCGTCTATCGTTTTCATGTTTGAGGAGTATAACCCGTACACACGAAACAGCGTGTGTGGATAGCGCATTCGCATCTATATTTACCGAAGGAAACAAGCTGTGTGCACAGAGATAGTATCATTTCGTGTGACGGGTATAATATAAGCAATGACAAAACGCGATAAATTGTCTACGGAGTCTTACAAAGGCGTCCGCGATTTCTATCCGGAGGACCAATTTATTCTGCGGTACATCTTTGAGCACATGGAGCGCGTTTGCGAACTTTTCGGCTACGAGGAATATGGCGCTTCTGTCCTAGAGCCAAGCGAGCTTTATCGCGGAAAAACATCCGAGGAGATAGTGAATGAACAGACTTACACATTTACCGACCGAGGCAAGCGCGAGGTCACTCTTCGCCCTGAAATGACGCCTACTTTTGCGCGCATGATTGCCGGCAAATCGCGCGATATTCCCTTCCCCGCCCGCTGGTATTCCATAGCCAATGTTTTCCGATACGAAAGGCCTCAGCGCGGGCGCTTGCGCGAACACTGGCAATTAAATGCCGATATCGTGGGCGCAGAAGGCGTGGAAGCGGATGCTGAAATTATTGCGCTCGCCCACGCGGTCATGCGCTCGCTAGGGGCAGATGAGCGGAACTTTGAAATACGCGTTTCTGACAGGCGAATTCTCAACTCTATATTTGATTCCGTTGGAATAGATGCGGAAATTCGAGCGCCTGTTACCAGGCTTTTAGACAGCCGAGAAAAGAATGCCGACTTCAAGAAACATCTCTCGGCGCTCATTAAAGATGAGAAGAAATCGGAGGAATTCCTGGATTCGCTGGAACGCACTACAAGTACTGCGTATTTGGAGGAACTGCGGACACAGCTTGAGCACATGGGCGTGCACAACATGATTGTAGACACAAAGATAACCCGCGGTTTTGATTACTACACTGGCATGGTCTTTGAAGTCTTTGATACCGATGAAAATAACAGGCGGTCTATATTCGGCGGAGGGCGATACGATAATCTTCTTTCTCTTTTTGGAGGAGAATCCATTCCCGCCGTAGGATTCGGTATGGGCGACGTGACCGCGAGAGATTTCCTGGAAACTCACAATTTGTTGCCCGCTTACACGCCCGCAACAGAACTGATGCTCTGCGTTGTTGATAATTCGGCACTTCCTCACGCGATTCACCTCGCACAGGATTTGCGCAGGGACGATGTCACTGTTGCCGTGAATTTCTCCGGTAAACGCATCGGCGACCAGATTCGCCAGGCGGATAAAATGAAAATACCGTTCGTAATTGCAGTGGGGCCAGCGGAGCGCGAATCAGGCCGCTACATGATCAAGAATCTTTCAACAGGAAGCGAGCTAACGCTTCCATCCGACAGAATTGCAGAGCATCTCTTTTCGGCCCTAGGGTAGAGATTGCGACAACATTAAAGAACATGTTACGAATTTGTATTTGCTACCGGCTACAAGCTACCGGCTACAAGCTATGAGAGTAGTAACCTTTGATATTGAAACGGCGAACTGGATGTCGGACATAGGTACATCCAACCCCGCAGACCTCACGATTGCGCTGGTGTGCATTCATGATTCAAAAACTGGCGAGTACAAAAGCTTTCTTGAACCGGAGCTTCCGCAGCTTTGGAAAATACTTGAGAACATAGATCTGCTCGTCGGCTATAATTCCGACCATTTTGATATTCCGCTTTTAAATAAGTACTATCCTGGCGACCTTACCCGCATAAGAAGCCTTGATATCATGAAGGAAATTCAGAGAGTCGTCGGCCGGCGTCTACGGCTTGATGCGATAGCTGACGGTACTTTGGGCAAGAAAAAGTCCGGAGATGGGGCACAGTCTATAAAATGGTGGCGCGCCGGCGAGGTTGAAAAAGTACGGCAGTACTGCCTGAAAGACGTTGAAATTACGAGAGAAATATTTGACTATGCTATCAAAAACGGAAACGTAAAATACCGCGAACTCGGCCGTGTGCACGAGGTGAAGCTAAATA
This sequence comes from Candidatus Kaiserbacteria bacterium, assembly GCA_024654165.1. GTDB lineage: Bacteria > Patescibacteriota > Minisyncoccia > Phycocordibacterales > UBA2100 > UBA10103. The sequence continues at coordinate 5,149 of JANLIP010000117.1, forward strand.
CTTCAAAATGGCTCGGTGAAGGCAAGAATGCTCTGACATATACTCTTGGGTTTTAAAGAAAATAGCGGGTCCCAAATAATCAGGACCCGCCGAAAAGAAACAAAAGAGCTGTCTGCACGTTGCTGACTCGCCGTCACATCACCGTTGACGGCGGCAGTGTGACGAATCCCGTGACTCCATAATTACTGAGCCTCAGGATGAGCGCATTG
>JANLIP010000006.1 GCA_024654165.1 Candidatus Kaiserbacteria bacterium
GGAAGAATAGTCGGTTGTTGCGCGTTGGAGGTTTACTCCAAACGATTAGCCGAGATAAGAAGTCTGGCGGTAACAAGACGTTATCAAGGCAAAGGCATAGCGACAAAACTCATAGAAACATGCCTGGAGCTCGCAAAGAAACGCGGAGCGTATGAAGTGTTAAGCATCACAGGCGCGTCCAAACTTTTCAAGAGAAACGGGTTCGGGACTTTTAACAAAGAAAAGTACGCACTCATAAAGATACTGCAGTAGAAATAGCAGAAAGACTGGACATTCGGGCGATTTTGCATAGAATGTCGCGATGTCCATGCCCGTTAGGACAATTTTGAATCGTCTCACATGGACAATAAACCAGCAGTGCCAACAAATCGTCGAGCACGCGGAAAATCAAACCTTCTACATAAATAACCGCGACAGTAATTATTCAAAATTGTACTAACCGGACATGCTTTCATACAACGAAGTTCTGCCAAAGAAATTGATCCTCCTAGACGGCGAGCCGTATGAGGTTCTTTCTGCATGGGTTTTCCGAAAACAGCAAAGAAAACCGGTGAATCAAACTAAACTGAAGAATGTGAAGACGGGCTCAACCACCGAATATACTTTCCATGTGTCCGACAAGGTTGAGGAAGCGGAAATTGAATCAAAAACTGCAAAATTCATTTACGGCCGGAACGGAGAGTGGTTTTTCCACGACATAGATAACACATCCAAGCGCTTGTCTCTTTCTGACGAACTTGTCGGGGACTCGGGGAAATTCCTAACAGCAAATACTGAAGTAGAAGTCCGACTCTTTGATGACATCCCTTACAAAATCACTCTGCCTATAAAGATGGAGCTGAAAGTTACGGATGCCCCGCCGAATACTCGCGGGAATACGGCACAAGGAGGAAATAAGGTTGTTACAGTAGAAACTGGGGCCACTGTGAATGTACCGATGTTTATAAATACCGGAGATGTAATTCGTGTTAACACAGAGACTGGGGATTACGTTGAGAGAATTTAGTTAGAGAGAATATGCCTGCCCCGTAGCCAGCGCGAAGCGCTGTGGTACTGTGGTGGAAAGGGTGGAGAAAAACTAAAAACATTAACAAAAAACCCCGCTTTTGCGGGGTTTTTTGTTATCTTGCTACGTAAGGCTAAACCTTCGGTCGCCCCTAGGCCGACGGTGTTAGCCGGGCTAGGCCGGTCGCCCTACCTAGCGACATAGGGCAAAAGCCCAAGGAAACGCGCTCGTTTAACCGCCGCTTCTACAGCGCGCTGTTGTTTAGAAGTGAGGCCCGTGCGTTTTCTCCCAACAACACGCCCGTGCGGATTGATGAATTGTTTCAGCAAATCCACATCTTTGTAGTCAACATGCTGTATATCATTCTGCGTCAAAATATTTGTGGACATGTTAGATTTTCTTAACGAGTAATAACGAGTTTAGCAAATCTTACACCCGCCCACCCTCCTAAATTTCTTGGCTTGTTGTATTTAGTCATATACATTCATTACGTTATATTTTAGCTTTTCTAAAAGATTTTGTTAAGAAATTTGGGCGGGTAGGCGGGTAGTGAAAAATATATTCGCTTCGCTCTGTATTTTTCTACTAGAAAGGTATATCGTCCGGATTAATGTCATCTTTCGGGTACTCAACGCCGGAACCACTAGATGAAGGCGCATCATCCCCCTGCGGTTCCTCCCGCTTTGCTCCGCCGGCGGATCCACCGCTTCCCTTCGGCCCAAACTGCACGCGATCTGCTATTACCTCCGTGCGATATTTCTTCTCTCCGCTTGTTTTGTCGTCCCAGCTCCTGGTCTGCAAGCGTCCTTCAATAAACACAGAGCTCCCCTTTTTCATGTACTGCGCTACGGTATCTGCCTGACGGCCGAAAACTACCACGTTGTGAAAATCTGTCTGCTCTTGTTTCTTTCCGTCCCTGTCGCGAAAGACGCGGTTTGTTGCAATTGAGAAATTGACTACATTCATGCCGGAAGGAAGCGCCTTCAACTCCGGGTCGCGAGTGAGATTGCCAAACAAGATTACTTTATTTATGTACATAAATGAATAGCTTCTAGGGACTAGCTTCTAGGGGCTAGAGAAAATAATATCATAAAAATTATTCGGTTGTGATGTCTCGCAGGGCCTTCTCCAGGTCTTCTTCGGAAACAGGAACGGCGCTTTCTTCAGTCGGAGCGCGCTTCGGGGAAGATTTTATCGTGTCTGTGCGCTTCACCTCGCGCAGAGTCGGTGGCTTCATTTTTGCACGCGTGTCTTCGCGCACAGTCCTAAAAATACCGAAACGAAGAATGTTGGCGTCAGATTTTAGCTTTTCCATAAGGACAGAGGCGGTTGAAACGGCTGATTCAAATTTTATCCATCCAAAATATCCGCGGTCATATTCTACCCTCTTTTCACCTTCAACGGCGAGAGCGCTCATTGGGTACGCAAGCCGAATCAACGAAGGAGCGCCTTCTGCAATGAAAGCCGCTTTTCCTCCGGTGGAGGATCCGTCTCCGGCGGACTCAATGATACTGCGAATCCCGCTTACAATTTTCTCAACATCTTCCTCTTTGACTGTGGGGATGATGTGGTAACCGAGTTCGTATATACGCGGTTCAGCCGGCCCGTCTTCCACAGGCATAGCAACAGCCAAATCTGCGTCTAATAGTGTTGTTTCTTCAGCAGTCATGTGGGGAGCACTTTAGCACATATACTAGCCGTAGGGCAACACCCTAGAAACCAAAGACTCTGCGCGCATTGGCAAGTATCTGATTAGATACAGTCTCTAAATCCTCCCCGCGAATTCTTGCGATTGCACGAACGACCTCTTGCACATATAAGGGCTCGTTGCGCTTCCCGCGATGAGGAACCGGCGTCACATATGGCGCATCGGTCTCCGAGAGAATCATATCAAGCGGGGCATTTTTCACGACCTCGTCGTAATCATGAGTAAATGTAAGAACGCCGGTGAATGAGAGCGTGAATCCGATGTTCAGAAACTGCTTCGCGATATTCCAATCTCCCGCAAAAAAGTGCACATCTCCTCTGACCGTCGCATGCGTTTTGATTATTTCAAGCGCGTCTTCGTAGGCGTTGCCTACTTCGCCAAGGCTTCGAAGGCCAGGCCTAATATGCAACATTAACGGTTTCTTGAGAGCATTCGCCAGTTCAATTTGCTGAATAAATACCTTCTTCTGGATTTCTTTCGTGCTTTCGTCCGAACGGTAATAATCCAGCCCACACTCTCCCACCGCAATCACGCGCGGATTCTTCCCCAACATTTCGTATGCGCTCATATCAAAAACTTCTCCGCGCGATGTAAACTCTTTTCCTCCAACACCCAATTCTTGTACATCGTGATACGACTTCGTCGTGTGAACGGGGTGCAGGCCGATTGTCGCATACACATTGTTGTACTTCTCCGCAAGCGCCACTGCCGCCTTTGATGTATCAAATTGCGTACCGACCACATTCATTCCCACCCCCGCATCCTTCGCGCGCACAATAACCTCCTCGCGGTCTTCGTTGTACGCGACAAAATTCGTATGCGCGTGCGCGTCAAAGTACCTCATATTTAATCTTTGCGCGGGAAAAGATTCGCGGGTTTCTTATTTGTCTTTGTTGCCTCAATGATGGTTTTTGATGTATCTGGCATGAATGGTTCAAGCATACAACCGATGCGATAAAGATTGAGTACCAAGTTTTTTATCACTTCGATTCCTTCTTCGGTTTTTTCCTTGATCAAAGAAAACGGTTTTTTCTCCGTAATTTCTCTGTCCAAATCACCCATCTTAGACCAAATATATTCCATCGCCAGATCAACTCTATATTTTCCAAGCATCTCATCGATATACCCACCTTGAAAGCGGTATCCATGACTCTCAACGCCAACCGGCCTGTCAAGATGATCCTCGGCCATCTTCATAACTCTGGATAGGAGGTTGCCTATGCCATTCGCAAGATTGGCGTTATATGCCTCCTTAAATTTCGCAACTGTAAAATCAGAGTCTTCAAAAGGATGAATGTGCCGTGTGAGAAAATAGCGCAAAGCATCAGCCCCATATTCATCCGCAATCGCGATAGGATCAATTACATTTCCGAGCGATTTGGACATCTTCTGCCCGCCAACATTTATGAATCCGTGTATAACTATCTGCTTTGATGGAGGAAGCCCTGCAGACATAAGCATCGCCTGCCACATGGCCGCCTGCTGGCGTATCTGGTCCTTCCCCGCCATTTGAATTCCATTTGGGTGTTCCTTCGTACCCCAGAATTTTGTAAATAAGTTCTCCGGCTCGCCCGCCTTAGCTTCAGCGGAGGCGGGCCAACCAAGAGTGGAGATGTAATTGATAAGGGCGTCAAACCACACGTACATGACATGGTCTCTATCGCCCGGTACGGGAATTCCCCACGGCATCTTTTTGGCAAGGCGAGATACGCTGAAATCTTCCAGTCCCGCCTCAACAAACTTCTTTATCTCGTTGAAACGAAAGTCCGGCACTACGAAATCCGGCTGCTTCTTGTAGAGATCAAGCAGCTCTTTTTGATACTTTGACCAGCGGAAAAAATAATTCTCCTCGTTGATGAGTTCGATTTCAAGGTTCGTATGTATCGGGCATCGTCCATCAACAATTTCCGAATCAGTTTTTTCCAATTCGCACCCGACGCAATATTTCAGCTGGTAATTTTTCTTATAAATATCGCTGTTCTTTAGACAGAGCCTCCAAAACTCTTGCGCCGCCTTCTTGTGATGCGAATCTGTGGTGCGGATAAAATGCAGGTTGGGATACAGGTTCAATTTATCTTTGAGGTTTTGGAATTTCTCCGCATATTCATTCACATACTCTTGCGGTTCCTTCCCTTCTTCAAGCGCATTGCGGTAAATCTTGATGCCGTGTTCGTCCGTGCCAGTGTTAAAAAACACTTCGTCGCCCAAAAGCTTATGGTACCGGGCAGAGATATCCGCGTGCACTATTTCCAGCGCGAATCCTATATGCGGATCCGCGTTTACGTACGGAAGGGTTGTCGTAAGATAAAAATTCTTCACCCCGTTAGAAGCTTGTTCTTTCATAAGTAATATTGATTATTGTTTCACTACCTCGTCCCCTTGCCAAAACTTCCGAACGCTGGCTTCTAACGGGGTTCATGTCCATTTCTTTCAATCACTCTTCCAAAACAGCAAAAGACCTTCTCTTCCCTATGTCTTTTACCAATTCCTGTATCGTCGCGGCAGCCGGAACAGAAAGAAGGATTCCCAAAAAACCTGCAAGCTTCGCGCCCACGATAAGAGCCAATATCACTAAGAGTGCGGGAACTCCTACGACCCTGGTTACAACGAGCGGATAAATCAAATGATTTTCAAATTGCTGGACAATTGCGTAAAGCGCGACAGTAAGAAAGCCAAGGGTCGCACCGCCGTCTACGAAACCGATGATGACCGCCGGCACTGCCGCGAGAGTGGGGCCGAACACGGGGATAATCTCAAATACCGCGGCAATGATAGACAATAGCAACGCATGTTTTACTCCCAGAATGGTGAGTCCCAGATACACGAGAACTCCCATGATTACGGCAAGAATCAGCTGCCCCTGCATCCACAATCCGATTTTATTTTGGGAGCGCCTCCACAAATCCAGAACGTACGCGTGATATTTAACAGGAGTAACAACGCGCAGAAAATCGTCTACGCCAGTTTCTATCACTGCAAAGTAAAAAGAGAAAACGACAATGAGTATAAACGAGAACACCCCGCCAAACACGTTGCTTGCAGTCTCAAAAGCGCTGCCGAACGTTCCGTTCACGACTAGGGCACTGCGCACGCTCTCTATAATGTCGGCGCCGGTTACGGTACTCGGGGCCACGGTGCCCAGAAAGCGGGAGTATCCGTCAAACGCTCCCGCGCGAGTGAATGCGTCAAGATATGTAGGAAGCGTCGTCAAAAACGTTGCCAGTTCTTCCAAGACAGTCGGGAGAAAGAAATAGAACATGAGGAAAAAAACGCCGAACATTGTCAGGTAAACGGAGATGACAGAGAGAAGCCGCGGCAATTTTCGCCGCATCAGGGCCGCGATGGCGGGTTCTATGGACGAAGCGATTACGACTGCAGTTATAACCACAAGAACAAAATCGCGCAGGTAATATATTAACCATGCAACCACCAAAATTAAGACTGTTTTTATTACAGTACCGGTCGTGATGGATATATGTAGAGGGCGGTCTTCCATTCCCGCAATCGTAGCACAAGAAGAAAACGCGCGCTAAATAGACCCCGAGGGCATTTTTATACGTCTGCAGTTACGCGTTGCAAAAGCGCACTTGTTGAAACGCGCTCTTGGGCCCCCGTATCACGATTTCGTACAGTAACGGTATCATCTTCAAGCGTCTGGAAATCTATAGTAATACATACGGGCGTGCCGATTTCGTCCTGCCTGCGATACCGCTTGCCTATATTGCCGTTGTCGTCCCACATGATTTGCGGCACCGCCTTTTTTAACTCTGTGTATATGCCGCGCGCCTTGGCGACAAGTTCGGGCTTATTTTTCAGAAGCGGAAAAACGGCTGCCTTAATCGGAGCAACTGCTGAATTAAATTTCAAATATACCCTGGTCTCTTCGCCCGAATCATCTTCAGTGTATGCAGATGCAAGAAGGGCAAGAATCGTACGGTCAACTCCAAACGACGGTTCAATGACATGAGGCACTGTCTTTTCTCCCGTGGCATCGTCAACAATCACTGAGAGCTCAACCCCAGAGGCTTTTGTATGCGCCTGCAAATCAAAATCGCCTCGGTATGCAAGCCCGCACAACTCTTTTCTGCCAAATGGAAAATCAAACTCAAAATCAATCGTGCGCTTGGAATAATGCGCGCGGTCGCCGTCTCCCACTTCTAATTCATGCACAGAATCGCGCATGATGCCTATGGCAGTGAGAAATTTGAGCACATTTTCTCTCCACGCCTCAAACCCCTTTTCCCATTCACCCGGTTGCACAAAATATTCAACTTCCATCTGTTCCATTTCGCGAACGCGGAATAGAAAATCGCGCGGGGCTATCTCGTTGCGGAACGCTTTTCCTATTTGTGCAATTCCAAAAGGCAATTTCGGATGAAACGAATCAATAATATTTTTGAAATTGACGAAGATTCCCCCTGCTGTTTCGGGCCGGAGATATGAGACCGCGCCGGCGTCATCTGTCGCGCCGATATGCGTCTTGAACATCATATTAAACTGCTTAACCTCGCCGAATTGGCCCCCGCATTCCGGACACTTACCCTCTACCTGATCGGCACGAAATCTGTGACGGCATTTTTTGCACTCAACAAGCGGATCCTGAAACCCCTCTACATGCCCGCTTGCTTTCCACGCTTCGCTACTCATGATTATCGCGGTATCCACCCCATACATATCATCGCGATTCTGGACGAACATTCGCCACCATAAGTTCTTGATATTATTTTTGAGTTCCACGCCAAGAGGGCCATAATCCCAAAATCCGGAAAGCCCGCCGTAGATCTCGGAGCCCGGATAAATGAATCCGCGTCTCTTTGCGAGCGAGACTATCTTTTCCATCGTAACTTCGTTCATAGGTTTGTACACCGTACCATATATTGTGTATTTCTTCAGGCTACAAGCTACCGGCTACGGGCTATAAGCTTTTCACCGTACCACAGTAGCATTAGTAGAAGAAAAACCGGCGTCCCCCAGAATATTCGTGGTTACGTCGGGCGCCGAGCGCGTGACTGCTAAGCCGGTAGAAGCATCCGTTCCGGAAAGAGAGATGTTCTGAAGAATGGCTGGTATCTGCCCGATCTGGCTGGTTGAGGGCGTAACCCCGAGAGCAATCGCCACTAGGCGCGGAGGATTTCCGCGAATTCCAACTCCGGATTCTATATCGCCGATATTCCACGTGATAGTCCCGTCGGTATTATTGAAAACAATATTCTCGGAGGAAGGAATGTACATTCCAAGAGAGCGCACATAAGGAGGAAGATGCGCCGTGAGCTTGGCGCCGGTAATTTTATTAGTGGTATTAGTAACATTGAGAATAACTGCATAGGTCGTCTCTGCGCCCGATTGCGGAGGCATAGGTCCCACGCTTCCAAAAGGATTCTCGTAGTAATGCCCTTCGGCGCTCACTTCTAGATTACTGGCTACCTTCACGATTTGCGACGCAGTGGCCTGCAAGTTTTCCGGCACGCCGGATTCAGAGAGCCTTTTAACAGCGGCATGCACTGTGATGGTCAGTTTCGGATTCTTAAGAGCTTCCAAGACTTGTGCGGACGGCATTATAAATGAGAAACCTACGGTCCCTTTTGCGCCGGGGGCAAGGTTTGCCAAAGTGCCTTTTGTCGTATTTTTATCCCATAAGACAACGCTGTCTGAAGAGCGGTAAAAGCCATCTGTTGAACGCACGGTCTGGCCGTCGATTTCCACTCCTGAAAGCCTGGCGACTATTACGGCATCGGTAATGGGGGTTATCAGGTTGTTTTGCCATGCGATAGAAACATCAACTGTATCCCCTGGGGCCACAACCACTCCGGAACCGCTTTCCTTGTTTACAGAAACGGCCATGTCCAAAAATGGTTTGGAAACGGCTACATTGTAAGAATTCACGGAGAGCACGGTATCTATGTTCGGGCTGTTCTTCGTGGTTCGCGTGCCAAGTGTAGTTCTAAACATGCGCTCATCGCCGGATTCTCCTATAAGCGTTCCCCTGATAGAAATACTGATTGATTTTCCCGGCACTATGTCTCCGAGCTCCCACACGCCAGGACGCACAGGCTTCACATCTGCAGACGAGAAAATAAATCCGAAAGGATAGCCCACGCTCAACAAAACATCTCTTATAGGAACTTCTGCATTTGAGGATATGTTGAGGCGTATAATCATCGGCTGGCCGGAAACGGTCTCTTTGTTGCCTTCAATGGCGATAGAGATAGGACTGGAACTGAAAGTGAGTTCATACTCCGTCTCTGGCGTAACAAAAATGGCACTTGAGCCCTGGAGGCGGTACTCAAGCGCAACCTTGACCGTTGCACGCTGTCCCTCTGCGCCAGAAAATATGGCTTGCACAGGAATGTTGCGGACGCCTCCTTGTTCCAGTGTGCCGATTGAAATGCGCTTGCCTAAAACATCTGAAGCAACGTCCGTAGAAGAACGAGTGCCTGCCGGGTACGTGATGAGCAAATCCGCGAGCTGTAGCGCAGTACTGTTTCTATTTGAGACTGTTATCTGAAGTTCTGTTTTTCCACCGCCCGGAACATTTGGGGGGCCGGAAACTGAAATTCCGATGTTGCTTGACGCACCAGGTGAAGCGCCTCCTCCGATGATGAAATAGTATGCAAAGAAAACGGCTATGCCGATAATAAATGCTATTACAGCAAAGATAAACCATTTAAATATATTCTTAGTAAGCGCGGTGTTAGATGGCTCCGCGATTACGTCCTCGGGATTTTGGCCTTGTTTTTCCCAGTCTTCGGGGGGAGATGTTCTGTCCTGTGTTAAGAAACGCCGCGGATGCTCTTTGATTTTGCCGGAAAGCGAACGCGAATACATCGCACGGCGCAAGCGCTCTATTTTCTCTTTCTCGTGTTCTGAAGAATCCATCCCCTCAATAATACCAGAATTTCAACGTAGTCTTCCTGGTTTCTGGTCCCCCTAGAAGCTAGTATCTAGCAGCTAGAAGCTGTCCCCCTTACAGATGCGTTTCCGAAATTGCATGGTTTATCGTGCGCAACAGTACTTCGCGCATGGCGTCTGCCTCGCGCAAGCTTTCTTCTGTATAAGTCGTGTGCGTTAGGAGAGCGCTTTGCAATGCCTCGGAGGAAATGTACCCAAGCGTGTGCATAATCCTCGCTACGCAAATGAGTTCAATAGAAGGCCACGCTTCGCACTCGTCTTGCATGAGTGCACGATGCGCCTCTTTCAAAATATCAAAGAGGCGTTCATGCGCCTCCTCCCCCGCGACGAATCTAGTGACAAGCCCTGATATGCGCGCGAATGCGGATAAGGCTTTGGGATTCTTTTTGTTCGCGCCCCCTATCGCTTTTGCTCCGGCAAGGCGCCAGCCCGCCTTCCCCTTAACAAGAGCGACATGTGCAAGAGAATAATTCTGCAGAGAGTATCGCATCTTGGATTTTGTT
>JANLIP010000023.1 GCA_024654165.1 Candidatus Kaiserbacteria bacterium
TGCTCGGACGAGCGATTTTCGGTAACCCTTTCTTATTTGCTTATTCGCGCGAATTAGCAAATAGCAGGGAGGAGAAGCTAAAAGCTCTTTCGGAACATGTTGCCCTGTTTGAGGAACTGCTTTCCAAGACAAGCAACTACTCCACGTTGAAAAAGCATTTTGCCTCCTACGTTAAGGGCTGGGACGGGGCGAAAGAACTTCGCATGAAGCTGATGGAAAGCAAGGATTATGCAGAGGCGCAGACAATAATCAGCGATGCTATAATCCGCCTATGAAGAAGGAAGGCCGGCACGGCACTTTATATCGCACATACAGACCGCAAAAATGGAGCGAGGTGCGCGGGCAGGAACATGTCGTCCGCGTGCTTGAATCGGCAATAAAAAATAAGAAAATCGCACACGCCTATCTTTTTTCAGGCGGACGGGGTACGGGGAAGACGACAGTTGCGCGCATACTTGCGCGGGAAATCGGCGTTACTCCGAATGATATTTATGAAATAGACGCCGCTTCCAATACGGGAGTGGAACACATTCGCGAAGTGCGCGAGGGCGCGCACGTGCTTCCGCTTGAGTCTCCATACAAAGTTTACATTGTGGACGAAGCGCACATGCTCTCAAAGAGCGCGTGGAACGCATTCCTGAAAACGCTGGAGGAACCGCCGGAGCACGTGATATTTATTATGGCAACCACAGAGCGGGATAAAATCCCCGAGACAGTGCAATCGCGCTGTGAAATCTATACCTTCAAACAGCCGACGCGCGAAGTGCTTTCGGAGGCAATATCCGATGTGGCGAAAAAAGAAGGATATTCGCTGGAACGCTCTGCTTCAGAGCTCGTGGCGCTCTTGGCCGAAGGCTCGTTCCGCGACGCGCTCGGCATTTTGCAGAAAGTGCTTGCGGTTTCTACAGATTCCAAAATTAATGCAGAAGAAGTGGAATTGGTTTCCGGCGCTCCGCGAGCGGAGCTTATACGCGAGCTTCTTTCAGCGCTCGCAAAGAAGGATGCGAGCTCGGCGCTTACGGCAGTACAAAAAGCCGTGTCGGAGAACATGGATCCTAGAATGCTAACCAAGCTTTTGATACACCGCATGCGAGTGGTTCTACTTTTGCGCTTCGCGCCTGATGTCGCAAAGTCCTTGGTGCATGAATTCGGAGAAGCCGATTTGGAAATTGCGAAGGGGCTTGCAAAAGAGGCGGGCGTAAATTCCGATACTTTGCGCGCGCTTCTTGATGCTTATTCCAAAATGGCGTATTCTGCCGTCCCGCATTTACCGCTTGAACTAGCCGTGATAGATATTGCAGGTGGAAGCAAGAACAAGGTGTAGAATGCATTAATATGGAGACGCCAAAGGACGGAGCGAAAGAGCTCGCCGAACTGCATTTTCATCTGGGCCAATCTGTGGAACCGCACATTCTGTGGAGCATTGCGCACGAACAGGGAATTAGATTGCCCTCAAAAGATTATTGGGAATTCTACGAGCTGATTACGCTCGGCAAGAAAACGGAGATTTCTTGGGAAGATTATCATGAGCTTTTCAAATGGACGGAGTTAATACAATCCTCGCCTGTGGCGATGGAGCGCGCGGTCTATGAAGTCTTAAGCGGCGCGTACCGCGCCAACAACATCACTCTTCTTGAGCCATCATTCAATCCAATGTTGCGCAATAGAGGAGGCGAGAAGGATCTGGACCAGATAATTTTAGGCGCTCTGCGCGGGATGGAAAGGGGATTGGTGGAATTTCCAAATGTGCGCGCGGGGTTGATACTTCTTTTGGACCGCCGATTTCCCATTGCCACAAACGAGATAATTGTTAACAAGGCGATTAAATATAAAAGCCGCGGAGTAGTAGGCATTGATATTGCAGGGCCCATGGCTCCGGATTTCCGCTACGAAGATTACACTGATTTGTACAAGAAGGCGCGGAGCGCGGGATTAAAAACGACGGTGCACACGGGGGAAGATGGCAGTGCGGAAGAAATGGAGTATGTGCTTAAGGTCCTGCCGTTGGACAGAGTGAATCACGGATTCCGCGCATACTCATCGCCTGCGCTCCTTAAGACCATTAGCGAAAAAAATCTGACGCTTTGTCTCTGCCCCACATCCAGCATGAGCGTCGGATTTATAAAGAGCGGAGCTCATCTGCGAGAGATTATTCGGACGCTATATGATTCCGGAGTAAAGTTTTGCATCAATACCGATAATCCCTCAATGCTCAAGACCAATTTGAGCAAGGAGATTGAGCTAATGCGCAAGCATGAAATACTTTCAGAAAGCGAGATTGACCAAACAATCCGCTGGGCTTTTGAGGCGACATTCATACCTACAGAACCCGGCAAGAATTTGTATTTGTAAAGACTCTTGTTGGGGGACTTGGAATCGAACCAAGATTCACAGCTTCAAAGGCTGCTGTCCTACCGTTAGACGATCCCCCAAT
>JANLIP010000036.1 GCA_024654165.1 Candidatus Kaiserbacteria bacterium
AGCCCGATGGTTGCCACGTATTCGCTCATGGGGGCACTCTAGCACGTCAAATTTACGCCTTACAAGCAACGGTTATCAAAAAGTGGCCCAAGATGTCCCAGCACTCAAAGAACTTGCCAGAGCTCAAATAGGACCTCGATATTTGAATCTCTTGAAAATGCACCGGGTTTGGAAATTGGGAATTGTAAACCCCGACGTAAAGTCGGGGAGCCGACAGTATCGTCGGCTTTGAAAATCCCCGCCGAGATTATCCGAGATGCCCTATCAAAATATGCCCATCTCGGGCGCCGAGATTCTTTAAGATTCCTTGATTCTCCATTCTCCGCTTGCCAGAAGCTGTTCCGCTTTCTTATACTTCATCTCGCGAGTTTCCACGCCGTTTGAAATAGTAACCTTATCATTGCGCGAGAATTTCTTCTGTATTGGGGCCTCCCCGCCTGCCGTTATACTGCGTATCGCCCTGTGGATAAGTCCCGAAGCGACAGCTTCGGGACCCCGACCTTGCGTCGGGGCTCCGGTACTCGCAGTGACCTTCGGTAAAGCGTTTGCCACTTGCGCTTCGTACGAAGATTCCATCGTTCGGAAAAGCTTAAGCCCCTCTTTTTTGTATTCTATTAGAGGATCTCTCTGCCCGTATGCGCGCAGATTTACGGAGCTCCGTAAATATTCCATTTGTTCAAGATGCTCTACCCAAAGAAAATCTACTGTCTGCAAAAGCACCCTGCGCGCCTGTTCAAGGAAAGATTCTCCGAGTTCTTTTTTCTTTTCATTTGCAAATTTGGCAAGCTCTTCATTGGTTTCTCCTATTCTCAAAAGCTCTGCCTCTACCGCAGAAGAATTCCCGATAAGAAGACCGCGCCTGCGGGAATAGATTGTCTGGCGCTGAATATTTAATACGTCGTCGTACGCGAGCACGTGGCTTCGCGAATCAAAATTCAATTCTTCAATTCTCGTTTGCGCTTTCTCAAGGGCTTTCGTTATCATTCCGTTGTATATCGGCTCATCCTCGGGAATCTTAAAAGTTCCCATTACGCGCTTTATCATTTCCGACGCAAAGATGCGCATGAGAGAGTCCTCAAGGGAGACGAAAAATTCCGTCTCTCCCGGGTCCCCTTGCCTGCCTGAACGGCCGCGCAGTTGATTGTCAATTCTGCGAGCTTCGTGCCTTTCTGTACCGAGTACAAACAACCCTCCGTATGATTTTACTTTTTCGTATTCATCATCGGTAGCAGGATTCCCGCCGAGCTTAATATCAACTCCTCGGCCGGCCATGTTGGTCGCAATCGTAACCGCCCCCGCGCGCCCTGCCTGCGCTATTATCTCTCCTTCCCTTTCATGATTTTTTGCATTAAGCACTTCGTGCGGAATTCCCTCTTGTTTGAAATGCGCCGAGAGAAGTTCGTTCTTCTCCACAGAGGCAGTGCCTATAAGGACGGGCTGGCCTTTTTCATGGAGGGCCCGCACTTTCTTCGCCACGGCTTTGTATTTGCCGGTCTCTGTCTGGAAGATAAGGTCCTCGCCGTCATGCCTCTGCGACTCTTTGTTGGTGGGGACGACGACGGTGTTTAGGCCGTACACTTTGTAAAATTCCTCGGATGAGGTTACCGCCGTGCCTGTCATTCCAGAAAGCTTTTCATAGAGCCTGAAATAATTTTGGAACGTGATGGATGCGAATGTGCGCGATTCCTGTTGGACGGCCACGCCCTCTTTTGCCTCAATCGCCTGGTGCAGGCCCTCGCTCCACCGCCTGCCCGGCTGTAATCGGCCCGTGAATTCATCCACTATCACAATTTCGCCGTTTTTCACGACATAATCCTTGTCTAATTCATACAGGGCCTTGGCGCGCACGGCCGTTTCAAGGTGGTGCGCGTATTTAATCCCCGCTTCGGTATAAATATTTTCAATGCCAAGTTCCTTTTGCGCTTTTTCAATTCCCTCGTCTGTTAGGATTATCTGCTTGTGCTTTTCGTCTACAGTGTAATCCGCTTCCGGGACTAACCCGCGGGCGATGCCTGCAAATTTGTCATAGAAATGCTCGGCATCCGAGACAGGAGCGGAAATAATGAGGGGCGTGCGGGCCTCGTCTATCAAAATGGAATCAATCTCGTCTACTATCGCGTAGTGGAATCTCCCCTTTTCGTTCAAGCGCTGGCGCAACTTATCCGGCTCGTATTCAATATTGTCGCGCAGGTAATCAAAACCGAATTCATTATTCGTGCCGTATGTAATGTCGGCCGCATACGCCTCTCTCCGGCTGCAGGCCCGTAAATAATTGTGTACTACCTTGAATGAGCCGAGTTCATCGCGGACCCTGTCGGCTTCGCCCTCCGAAGCCTTGGCGAAGGAGGGGTCGTAGATGTAGGATGCCTCATGATTGATAACTCCCACCGACATCCCTAAAAGCCAATATATCTGCCCCATCCACACGGCATCTCGGCGGGACAGGTAATCGTTTACGGTGACGATGTGCACGCCCTTGCTTGTAAGCGCGTTTAAATACGCCGGGAGCGTCGCCACCAAGGTTTTCCCTTCGCCGGTTCTCATTTCCGCAATGTCGCCGTTGTGGAGAATCATTCCGCCCAAGAGCTGTACATCAAAATGGCGCTGGCCAAGGGTACGGCGAGAAGCCTCTCGCACCACGGCAAAGGCGCGGGGAGCGAGCTCGTCTAGCGCGCCTCCCTCCTTGAGTTTGGCCTTAAAAACATCGGTTTCCGCCTTTAATTGCTCGTCTGAAAAAGCGCTGATTTCAGCTTCCAGAACGCCGGCGCCCGAAATGATGGGCCGGGCCTTTTTAAGCGAAGCCGCATTCTCATCTCCTAACAAACTTTTCCAAAAGGT
>JANLIP010000038.1 GCA_024654165.1 Candidatus Kaiserbacteria bacterium
CAGGATGGTAGCGACGATCGTTTCTTGCGGCCTATCGTAATAATCCGGAAATTCAATAACGATATACTCTGGGGCGTGCCGCTGACGCGTACGCAGAAAGATTTGCCTTTCTACTTCGCGTTCAACATTCGGACCGAAACAGGTGCAAGCGAGGAGAAGAGTACCGCGGTCTTATCGCAGATACGCCTTATTGATGCCAAAAGACTGCGTCGCATGGTTGGGTATATTTCAAAAGAGGACGCCATTCTCTTGAAAGAAAAACTCATGGCGCTTTTGCCATGAGTTTTTCCCATTGTTCCTCTGTCTTGCGACAGAGTAGGGCCGAAGCCATTTGTATCAAAATGATATATGACCAAAGATAGAAAGTCAATAAAGGAAGAGAAGGCTGTGGACAACAAATCCGGCCTCGTTGTCGAGACCGGATTGCTGGAAACGCGCGTTCTTCCGAATATGGACATGAAAACAACAAAAATCGTTTTGTTCAAAAATAAGCAGGTACGAAAAACCCTGTACCATAATGAGTGGTGGTTTGTGGTGAATGATGTGATTGAAGCTCTGACCGATTCGCGCGACCCGGCGCAGTATTTCAAACGGCTCAAGGAGAGAGATGAGGAATTGGCCAAATTGACGGATAAAGGAGGGGTACAGTTTGTACCACCCCTTATGCTGGACATCAAAACTCCGGGAGGAATACAAAAAGCATATTGCTGGCACACAGAAGGCATTTTCCGGCTCATTCAATCCATCCCCTCTCCCAAGGCCGAACCGTTCAAGCGGTGGCTCGCAAAGGTAGGGTATGAGCGAGTGCAGGAAATCGAAAATCCTGAGCTTGCCACCAAGCGGACCAGGATGCTCTACAAGCTCAAGGGGTATAGCGAGGACTGGATAGAGAAGAGGATGCGCGGCATCGCTATCCGCGAAGAATTGACGGACGAGTGGCAGCAGCGCCTCGGTCGGTCGGTGGTGACGAAGCAGAATTTCATGAAAAGTACGGAAAGGAAAAAGAAAAGACTTTCAAAATGAAAAATCCATTTGAAAAAATTGAACGTCCCGCTGCCGATTTTGGCGGGCGCTTAAGGCATTTCATTTCCAGATTCGCCCCTACTAAAAAATCGGCAAAAACGGACGAGCTCAACGCACAGGCAAAATCGGCACTGGGGCGAGCAACAATGTCCACCGGTACCGTGTGCCCGTATTGCAATTCCGCCGATTTCGTCAAGCGCGGAGTGAGGCAGAAGAAGCATGAAGTAGTGCAACTATACTTGTGTCGCAATTCAGAATGCGGCAGGACATTTACAGCAGAGAGAGTGAAGGGTAAAAGATTTCCATTGCAGGTGATACTGGAGGGCATCA
Source organism: Candidatus Kaiserbacteria bacterium (assembly GCA_024654165.1). GTDB lineage: Bacteria > Patescibacteriota > Minisyncoccia > Phycocordibacterales > UBA2100 > UBA10103. Next base: position 1,354 of record JANLIP010000038.1, read on the forward strand.
GCTACTATAATTTGGGGCTCACGCTGGAGCAGACGTGTCATATTTTGGGCGAAAAATTCAAGGATATCTTGGCGCCGACGCCAGCGACGCTGGCGTCGTGGGTGGAGGAGTACAAACCGATTTGTAGATTTGAACGCATGCGCCCGTACGCTATTAAATTGTTCCCGCCGCAGAAGATGATAGAGGTGGTCACGATGGCGCACCGCCAGCTCTACCGCTTCCGCTACCATCGCGCCAAGACGCTTTTATCAATGGAAGAATTCAAGAATCGCCGTTTCGGCCGACTGAAAGAATACTTGGACAATGTTTCTGCAGAAACGCCGCACCAGTATTTCCAAGACGGCGAGCGGATGAGCGAGATACGGAGCAAGTTTGATAAGACGGATATGATAGTCAAAAGCAAGTCTAATTTCGCGAACAAGACCGCCGAGTTTGTGCTCCGGAGCGTGACTGAAAATAAAGACCGGCATGAAGCCTTGCAGAGATTTATGATTGCGAACGACTCGGTGACTATTGCGACCGAGGTGCCGGTGTACATCCGGGAAGAAGACATCATGCACATGGAGAACGTGCTTAAGTTTAAGATTTTGGGAGAAGGCGGGCTGGTATTCAAGGGAGATAAGGAAAAAAGTTCC
>JANLIP010000045.1 GCA_024654165.1 Candidatus Kaiserbacteria bacterium
CGCTTAACGGAATAGCCCAAAGTCAAAACTACCCCTCCAAAAAATCCTCCCTCCAAAAAGTCTTCGGCTCGAACCTCACCCTCCACGCGCGCGAAGCGCTCGGCGCCCCGCAGAATCAATGGCTTTCGCTCGCGCAGGCAAAAACGGATTTCCCGAAAATGGGTTTAATCTCTACTGTGGTGACCCTACAGAGAATCGAACTCTGATTTGATCCTTGAGAAGGATCCGTCCTAGCCGTTAGACGATAGGGCCGTCTACCAGTGCACACTACTATATAGACACCTCATTGTCAGTATCCTCCGTCTTTTTAAAAAGTTTTTCTGCAAAATTATGTTGAAGGAAATTAAGTTTTTGCTTGAGTTTCTGTAGGTTCTCTTCAGCGTTACGTGAATTAGGCGCAGTTCCTTCGCCGATAGAACGCTCGAGCGTGTAGATTTCAGTTCTCAAGGCGCTGATCTTTTCAGACATATCATGCTGAAGATATACAAGTTCCGGACCCGAGAGCTCAATACCGGTATGCTCTCTCCTTCGTAGTTTGGATGCCTCCTCGTTCAAAAGATGTTCTGGCTGGCCATGAGTTTCAATAGCTAGTTCCGCTGCCCGCTTCAAAGATTGTCTTTCAAAATCAGAATGAAAGTGAGGGAAGGTCATGCGAACTATGCTACTCTCGATTTTTTAGGAGTCAATCGGGATTATGTAATAAAACAAGCAGGCGGGAACACATTGTGTTCCCGCCCTTTTTCAAACGCCGACGAGGCGGTGTTGAAAGACTTTCTGCCGTGCCCGATGTATCTTCGCCTTAGCCGCTTTGGACAAGATGTTCCAGAGATAGGTCCTCCGGGCTTTCTCGTTCACGCCGTGTCAGGCCCTAATGATTCCGTCTCGGATTCTGTTTTCATCGTCGCCGGCTGTCTGAAGCACGACATCGAGCAACGCTTTTTCGCTCGTAGTCAGCATGACAATCCTCCTAGTTGTGAAAGGGCTGTTCAGTGGGAACAATAGCAGTATTTAAACAATTTGTCAAGCAATACCTTATCCACAACTGCCCTCAAATAAAATCGGCACCCGAAGGCGCCGATTGGTCGATGAACGAGAAAAGGTCAGGACGCAAGCGCCCGGCTAACCGCACGGTGATTAGAAAGCTTCCGCAGGATGGACCGCACTCCCGTCGCCTCCTCCACGATTTTCGCCATGCTTATGGCATTTTTCCGGGCCTCCTTCAGGCTCTGCATGGGCCCGATGAATGTTACGGAAGTACCACCCGTGGCGCCAGGCCGCACCCCAATCATTCCTATACGGGGATCGAGGTGTTTGTTGAGCCGCCTGATTTCCCGGCATCGTTGAGACGAAACACCTTCCGGCAACGACACGCCGACGAGTGCCGCCCCTTTTTTGGTGCCAACGATTGTCACTTTGCTTTTGGAGATGCTGTTTGGATCCGAATAAACTGCGATACCGCTGAACTGTTTGTTGTGCTTCACGAAATACTCCTTTCATTTATTTGTCAGTGGGGTATATAGCCGTGGCGAATGTACAATTCGCACATATGTAAAAGAACACGACTACCGACCATTGTACGACAAAATGTTAGAAAAGCAATCTTATGATAAGAGAGAATCCACAACGGCCTTCACATCACTGCCGTCGGCCACTCCCCGGAAATCTTTCATCAGCGCACCGATAAACGCACCGGCATCAGCCTTTAGAGAGTAACCTCGTTCCGCCATCTTTGCTTTCGCAGCAATCATGATTTCTTCGCGACTCATTTGGGTGGGTAGATAGGACTCGATGATGAGGAGCTCGGCCTTCTCCGGCTCAGCCAGGTCGTGCCGAGAGGCTTTTTCGTATTGTTCGATAGAGTCCTTGCGCTGGTTAGCAGCACGTTTCAATACCTTTAATGCGTCTTCGTCGTCAATAAAACGCTGATTCTTG
>JANLIP010000123.1 GCA_024654165.1 Candidatus Kaiserbacteria bacterium
CCCGAACCCGCTTCGCAAAGCGAGGCGGGTTTTAGAGCACCTTCTTCCGGTTCTTATGAATGCTCGCGAAATGCCTACAACTGCTCAAGTTTCAAAACTCAAGCGGAGGCACAAATGGCATTTGAAACATGTGGTGGCGCGTCAAACGACATCCACAAACTAGACCGCGATGGCGACGGAAAAGTCTGCGAAAGTTTGCCATAAATTCCAGAAAATTGACGAGGCCTCGACAAGTGATAGGCTTAAGTTTGGCAGCTAGTTCCGAGTGCTATCCATCCACCAACGTAAGGAGCACGCGATGAAAAAAACGACCAGCAACAAAAGCACCGGGACCATTGGGCACATCATTCCGGGGCGTGGGAAATTGTCGCCTGTCTCTGTCGCCGGTCACATAGACGGCGATGGTTTCGTGGCATCCCTGCCCGTCAAGGGCGGTCTGCAACGAAGCGCGGGAACCGAAGTCCCTCTGTGGAGACTTTCCAATGCCTTCAACCTGGAAGCGGCCTACCAAAACGCATGGTAAGCAACCGCATCAAGAGCCACTGATTCCGTAAAGGACCGGAATCAGTGGCTTCGCATATAGGGGTCGCCCCGTCATTTCCTGCATTTAAACTAGAAGCTAGGAGCTAGAACCTAGAAGCTATTAATGTTATAATCTCGCGAACAAATGGGCTTCACAAAATACACTTCTCAAAAGGAAAAGGAGCGCGTCCGCATGAACGACGGCATTCGCTCGCGCGAGGTGCGCGTAATCGGGCCTGCGGGCGAGAATTTCGGCGTGATGCAAACTAAGGACGCCATAGCTAAAGCCGTAGAATCAGGCCTGGATTTGATTGAAATATCGCCAAACGCTAATCCCCCAGTCGCCAAAATCACCGACTACGGCAAATTCAAGTACGAGCAGAAGAAAAAGGAGAAGGAAGTAAAGGCAAAAGCGCACGTCACAGAGACAAAAGTGACGCAAGTGAAGATAGGCACCTCCGAGCGCGACATGCACATCAAGGCATCTAAGGTTGCTATATGGCTCCGCGAGGGCCACCGCGCCAAAATTGACCTCTTTCTATGGGGCAGATACAAGTACATGGAATTCAGCTTTTTAAAGGAGCGCTTGGAGAGATTTCTTGCAATAATCCCAGAATCGTATAAAATCGCCGACGAGATCAGGAAAGGCCCTAAGGGCTTATCGGTGGTCATAGAATCTGACGGCAAAACCGGCGCTTCTGCGGGAAAACCTAAAGAAGCGAAGCCGGTCGTTGCGGAAAAATCCGCATCAGCCGAAGTTTCTAAAGGCGGTGGAACAATGCAACAAATGCAATATGAAGACCAATAAATCATTTTCAAAACGCCTGCGAGTCACCCGTAAGGGCAAGATTCTTGCGCGCAATCCGGGGCACAACCATTTCAATGCCAAGCGCAGCGGGTCGGAGAAGATGCACAAGAACCGCGCCGGATCCCTGGAAATGACGGCAAAAAATCGTAGCCGATATTTAGCATAATCAAACAATCATATGTCACGAGTAAAACCCCAGTACCACAAATCCTACGGATTTGGCTACGGGGCAAGCGAGGAGAATTAATCCACGAAATTAAAATTTAACAAACATATATGTCTAGAGTTAAGCGTGGTACAACACAATCAAAGCGCCGAAAAAATATCCTTGCACAAGTCAAGGGATATCGCTTCGGGCGCGGGACAAAAGAACGCGTAGCTAAGGAAGCAATTTCGCACGCGGGAGTCTACGCATTCAGGCACCGCAGAACGAAAAAG
>JANLIP010000069.1 GCA_024654165.1 Candidatus Kaiserbacteria bacterium
CTAAAATCAAGCCAAAACCCGCCTCCACGAGCGCGAGGCGGGTCAAAGAACCTTGAAAAACCTATGTAATACGGCCTATTTCTTCATTGTGCCGGTAGTTTACGGGGTGGCAGTCGCCGGTGCAGCCTCTACCTTTAGCAATTTGACCTGGAAAATAAGCGTTGAATTAGGCGGTATGGTGCCTACTTTCTGCGCACCGTACCCTAGGGACGGCGGAATTGCGATAAGGCGCTCTCCGCCCACCTTCATTCCGTTAACCCCCACCTGGAATCCTGGGATTATTCCCTGCGCTCCAAGAGTGAATACAAGCGGATCTTTGCCGACGTTGGTATCAAACACTGTTCCATCCGCTAGCTTGCCCGTGTACTCTACAGTCACTTGCATGCCCGGTTTTGCCTCTGCACCTGTTCCCACCTTTACTTCTTGGCCTTGAACCTGGTCGGAGGTTGAAGATTCCGCAGCCTGTTGGCCTGTCGTTGCGTCTGGAGTTTGCGCGTCCGCACCTTTACTAGCAGAAGACGCCTTAGAAACGTAATAACCTATTACTCCAATAACGACTATAACGACAATCCCGATAATTATATTTTTTGTATTCATATCCCATAACGTTACCGCATATGCCTAAAGGTGCAAGTGGATAACCCACACACTAATTTTGCCGTTGCCTCCTATGGAATAAACCACTATGTATATCTGCTCAAAGTGGATAAAGGTCCGCATTTCTCTGGAGTTGCTTCGGCGCAAAATGACGGCAAATTTAGTGTGCGGGGATAAGTGGGGGCGCTCGGGTGGCTGTCTCCTCGCCGAACGGTACGTAAGTGCCAGCGCTTTTGTGTCGCGATACTGCGTGGACCTTTCACGTTTCAGAATCTGCTGCGCGATGTTCTCTAGGAGACAGCCACCCTCGCTGAAGTTGGAGACATACATGCTACTACGGGGAGAGTTTCAGGTTATGGAGAAGAATATATGGAAAATCCTGCTTGCAGGAGTAGACTGACGGCATGACAGAGCCTCTTGCGTCAAAAATTCGGCCGAAGACACTCGCAGAATTTATCGGGCAGGAGCATTTGGTTGGGAAAGGAAAACCGCTTCGCGTTGCGATTGAGAAAAAAGAATTGTTCCCTTTCATTTTGTGGGGGCCTCCAGGATGCGGTAAGACCACGCTTGCGCGAATTTATGCCAATTCGCTTGGAGCGGATTTTTATGAACTCTCGGCTGTGGATTCTGGAAAGGAAGATATCAAAAAGATTGTTGGCAGACCCAAGGTCGGTCCTTGGGGGATTTCTAAAGGACCGTCCTTGGGATTCGGGAAACCGCGCGTACTGTTTATTGACGAAATCCACCGCTTCAACAAAGCCCAACAAGATTTCCTTTTGCCTTTCGTGGAACGCGGAGACATCACTTTCATAGGAGCGACGACGGAGAATCCTAGTTTTGAAGTAATCGCCCCCCTGCTTTCCCGCTGTCGGATATTTGTTTTGAAAGAACTTTCTGAATCCGAAATGGAAAAAGTAATTGCGCGCACAAAAATGAAAGTGCCTAAGATTGCGCGCGATTGGCTGGTGCAAATGGCCTCTGGAGATGCGCGCCAAGCGCTCGGCGTCCTTGAAACCGCAGAAAAGTTGTACGGGAAAATCACTCTGGAAACTCTGAAAGAGGCAATTCAATCTACACACATCCGCTACGACAAGAAAGGCGAGGAGCATTACAACACCATAAGCGCATTCATTAAATCCATGCGCGCTTCCCAGCCTGATTCTGCTCTCTATTATCTCGCGCGCATGGTGGAGGCGGGAGAAGACCCTAAATTTATCGCCCGCAGGATGGTAATTTTCGCAAGCGAAGATATTGGTCTCGCCCAGCCAACGGCGCTGGTGGTTGCCAACGCCGTCTTCCGCGCGGTTGAGACAATCGGTTATCCCGAAGCGACCATTAATCTCGCGCATGGAGTCGCGTACCTCTCGCAATGCAAAAAAGACAGGCGCGCATACGATGCGATATTCTCCGCAATGGAAGATGTTAAGAAATTCGGCGCACTTCCCGTTCCTCTGAAAATCCGAAACGCCCCCACGAAGCTGATGAAGGAGCTGGGATACGGAAAAGGCTACGAGAAATACCCCTCGACTTCGCTCGGGGCAAGTGATCAGGAATCCTACTTGCCGGAGAAATTAAAAAAGAAAAAGTATCTGAAATAATATCTTCAACAATTACAGCATCCTTATGGGCTAATTCGCACGAATTAGCCCATAGTGGCATATGTCGCACAATATAGGTTATTCCAACACGCAAAGCGCGTCGGAAAACCGGGACGTATTGTGCAACATACATGTCGCACAATATCGTCTATAATTCAAACATGGCCTCAAGCTTGAAAGAGCTCAAAACCCAATTTCTTGAGTACATGGAGATTGAAAAAGGGCGGAGCGTGAAGACGGTTGAGAATTACGACCGCTACATCATGCGATTTCTCAACTACGCAAAAGTGAATAACCCATCGGCAATTACTGAAACGAGTGTAAGAGAATTCCGCATGCAACTCAATCGCTCTCTAGGCGTCTCGGGGACAATGAAAAGGAACACGCAGAATTATCACCTGATAGCTTTGCGCGCATTTTTAAAATTCCTGCGCAAATTAAATATAGATTCTCTTAATCCGGAGAGAATTGAACTGGCAAAAAGCGCTCCGCGCGACTTGGATTTAATAACAGCAGATGAATTGAATCGCCTTATGAAGAGCCCGCAGGGCGAGACGCTTCCCGCTCTGCGCGACCGCGCGATTTTTGAACTTCTTTTTTCTACCGGCCTGCGCGTATCTGAACTTTGCAATTTGAATCAAGATATTGACCTCTCCCGCGATGAATTTTCCGTGCGGGGAAAAGGCGACAAGGTTCGCGTGGTCTTCCTCTCCCCTTCTGCCAAAAGAGCAGTCGCCGAATATATTAAAAAAAGAGGAGACATGAGCGAAGCATTGTTTGTTAGCTACGGCAGAGCGAACAAAGGAAAAGATTTGCCCCGGCTCACCCCGCGCTCGGTGGAAAGGATTGTAAAAAGCTATTCCTATAAAAGCGGGCATCACGCGCAAAGTGAGCCCGCATACTATTAGACACAGCTTTGCGACCGATTTGCTAGAGAACGGCGCAGACCTGCGCTCCGTGCAAGCGCTTCTGGGGCACGCAAATATTTCTACGACGCAAGTCTACACGCATGTTACCGACAAACACCTGCACGACGTGCACAAGGCATTCCACGGAAAGCGTCGTGGTTAGAGTTTTGCTATTATGCAAAGATGCGAATCATTTCTTGGAACGTGAACGGCATACGGAGCGTCCACAACAAGGGGCTCTTTGTACCTTTTATTGAGAAAGAGAAGCCGGACATTATCTGCCTGCAGGAAACAAAGGCAGAGGAGCATCAATCGGCGGTAGATTTGCCGGATTACGAGGAATATTGGAACTCGGCAAAGAAAAAAGGCTACAGCGGAACGGCTATTTTCACTAAAGCAAAACCAATTTCAATAATGCTCGGCCTGCCGGAAGAAATATTGAAGAAATATAAAATGGATGATGACGGATATGGCGACCCGAACGCGGAAGGACGTGTCATCTCGGCAGAGTTCAAGGATTTTTTCGTAGTAAATGTATACACGCCGAACTCAAAGCCGGATTTAAGCCGTCTTGCGCTCCGCCACAAACAATGGGACCCGGCATTTCTGGCATATTGCAAGGAATTGGAGAAACGGAAGCCAGTTATTTTTTGCGGAGACCTAAACGTGGCGCACACCGAGGACGATTTGGCGAATCCTAAACAGAACGAGGGGGAACATGGATTCACAAAAGAGGAGCGTGCGGGAATTGATGCGATTATTTCAGCCGGATTCATTGATACGTTTAGAAACTTCACAAAAGGCAAAGGGCATTACACGTGGTGGACGCATTTTGCGAATGCCCGAGCGCGAAACATCGGCTGGCGCATTGACTACATTTTCGCAAGCAAGAAACTGGCGAAGAATCTCAAATCAGCTCGCATATATCCTGAGGTCATGGGTTCGGACCATTGCCCTGTGGAACTAGTCGCTAGCTTCTAGGGGCTAGGGGCTAGAGAGAAGGCAGGAATCAAGCAAAGCAAGTCCTTCTTAACGGACAAAAGAGCTTGTCCGTTATCCACACCCCCCTATTTACAATGTCCGATAGACCTGTATCATATCGCATAGGGATCGCTGGATCCTTATATCGTTCTAATGTCTCTTAATTGTCATTGCTAAACTTCTAATTAAGCGAGGGCTCCACTCTTGCTTCTTAAGCAAGAACTGCAATGTAGGGCTTCGGCCCTAGAGATTATACAGGTACACTACAACCATATGTGGCGCTTTGCGCCCAAAATTATTGGATAACGTACCGTTGTATCTATCTTCAAACGAAGAAACATTGAACAACCAGGCCGTCTTCCGTGGATGGGCACGCGTTCTTAAAAAGAGTAACGTTTGCCCCTCATGGGGGCGGCCTTTTGGCTTTGTTGGTATTTTTGAGACGCTTGCGCTCGTCAGGCATTTGAGGGGTCGTGTCCCTGTCTGCTGACAGGGCACTAACTCTCGCGCCGTCGCGCTGCGAAATACCCCTCAAATGCCTGCCTCACCGCGTCTCAAAAATCCAATCGTTTGTTTGGGTTTGTGTATAAGGAGTAAATTCCCTAGCGGGAATTTACGGCATTCAGCCAACGTGGTGTTTCTCTCTCAATTTTTGAATTTCAGCCTCATCCTCTTCCTCGCGCCGAGTTTTCCCCTGCTCGCCTAATTTCTGTAATTCTGCATCTCCCAGCCCCATCAATTTTAATGCGCTCGCTTCAAGATGCTCCTCGGCATTCTTTTGGGGATCGTCCAAGACCTCTTCCAAGAGCGCGTGAAGAATAAAACCGATGCGGGGCCCGGGCCTCTCGCCCAGTTTAATAATTTTGGAGCCGTCAATTTTGAGCATGGCGACAGAAATCGGATCGCGCATCGCTTCATCCAC
>JANLIP010000090.1 GCA_024654165.1 Candidatus Kaiserbacteria bacterium
AAGGGATATCGCTTCGGGCGCGGGACAAAAGAACGCGTAGCTAAGGAAGCAATTTCGCACGCGGGAGTCTACGCATTCAGGCACCGCAGAACGAAAAAGCGCGATGCTAGGCACTTGTGGACATTGCGCATCAATGCAGCTAGCCGAACCGTCGGATTTTCGTATTCAAAATTGATAGGCGCTCTAAAGAAGAAAAAGATTGGCCTAGACCGCAAATCGCTATCGGCTCTCGCGAAAGATCATCCAGCAACTTTTGAACGCCTAGCCAACCAACTCAAAGATTAAAGAAAAATCCGGGATGAACCCGGATTTTTCTTTGCAGTCTCTTCGCGTTTCGTATCTCATACAAGATACTCCCTACTATATACGCCATACTATTCTTCAGAGAACCACCTCATCCCCCTTCCCAGTTCCCCCGAATCCATCGTGGTTGTTGTAGACAAGATTCGTCTCTTGTTTGTCTTTCATTACCATTTCTATAAGCCTTTCAACGAGCGCCTTCGGGTCCGAGTCGAATATTAGCTTGCTGTTCGGACGATGGGCCGATGCAATAAATTGTTTCAAAAGTTCGTCGGTGTCCCAGGAACCTTCCAAAATCCCCAACGGACGGCGATCTTCAAAAGCCACTGCGAACTCGTTGAGCGTACCGATTCTTCCGCATCCGATAATGACCGCATCCGATGAACGAATGAGGAGAAGGTCCCTTCCGGCATAACCAAATCCCGTGTAAACAATCACATCCATATAATCCAAAGGAAGCTTGTATGTTTCAACATGCTCGCGTTCCGTTGACGCAGGAGAAAAACCTATGGAAAAACCGCTCTCGTCTTTCGTGCCCATCGCCGAATGAAAAGGAACGCCCGTGGTCGCTCCTGTAGTAATTATCGCGCCCTGCCTGGCAATTTCCCGTCCAACTTCTCTTGCTTTTTCCAACACATCGAGCCCGCGGTGCTCTGTTTCTGCCGCGCCCGATACGCATATCTTGACGACTCCGTATCCGGAAGGCAGACGGCAAAAATTCGCCGGGGTTGCGACATGTTTGGGATTTATAAATTTATTGCGAGCCATGTTGTTGGGAATTATAACATGTGATTTGGCGGAATCATGCCGCGCAATTGATTCTGACGGAATCATGTCGCGTACCGACCACATTTACGCGACCTGAAGCGCGGCCGCGCGTACTACCATGCAATCTCTGCAGATTCTCCCGCATCAGGTACTTCCGTCTTTATATTTAAGAAATCCTGCACCCTCTGTGCTAGAAATAAAGATGCCTTTGGCTCGCCCATCGTTACAAACACTTTTTCAAGCGTATCTCCGGCTCCGGCGACAAAATCTACAAGCCCGTCTCTGTCTTTGTGCCCGGAATATCCGCTTACAGTTTCTATTTTGGCTCGCACTGTGATGTGCTCGCCGTCAATTTCTATGCGCTTCTCCCCCTCTTGAATATGCCTGCCCAAAGAGCCCGGGGCTTGGTAGCCAACGAACAAAAGCGTCGTGTGGTTATCGCCCAGATACCGCTTTTCATGCCTGCGTATGCGCCCGCCGTGCGACATCCCCGCCCCCGCCACGATTATTTTGGGATTCGGAGAATGATGGATGGAGTTTGATTGTTTTATGTCCGAGGTAAGAACAAGCCCGGGGAAAGAAAATGGGTTATCCCCGTGCGCAAAATATTCCTGCGCCTTCGGATTCATAAGATTTGCATGGCGTTGGAAGACTTCCGTAACGCGAATCGCAAGCGGAGAATCCAGATAAACCGGTATTCTTGATATTGCGCCGTTTTCCAATATTTTGTTTATTTCAAATAAAAGTATCTGCGTGCGTTCAAGCGAAAAAGATGGGATTAGGAGAACTCCCTTGCGGGAGATAGTTTCCTTTATCGCCTGCTCCAATCGCGCGAGCCGTTCTTCCCTATCTTCGTGAGCACGGTCGCCATAAACGCTTTCCATCACCAGGTAATTCGCGCCCTCCGGACTTTCCGTGTCGTTCAAAAGCGGTTCCGGCGAATTGCCGAGGTCGCCTGTGAAAATAACCGTCCTGTCGTGGCGAGTGAATTTAACCATCGCAGAGCCAAGAATGTGCCCTGCATCAAGAAATTCCGCGCGGGCCTCTCCAATGCCGAATGGCTCGTGATATTCACGCGTTTCCCACAGGGATAGAGCGCGCGAAACATCCGCGCTTTCATAAAGAACTCCGCAATTTTGCGAATCCGCGCTTTCTTTCATTATGGAAAGCGCGTCATCAAACATAATTGCCGAGAGTTCTTTTGTCGCGGGCGTGGAATATATGACGCCTCTGAATCCGTCGCGAACAAGTTTCGGCACGCGCCCAATGTGGTCTGCATGCGCGTGAGTTATAAAAAGCGCGTCAATTGATTTCGGGTCGTATGGAAATGTGTCGTAATTGCTAGGGTCGCATATTTGCTCGCGCTCATGAATCCCGCAATCAACCAAAATCTTTTTGGAACCTGTGTCCAGCAAGAAATTTGCTCCCGTTACAGTCCCTGCGCCTCCGTGGAAAATGATACGCGCTGTCATTCGAACATTCTAGCATTCAAAATAGTGATATTATTTTGCGTTTTGTTTCAGACAATCAAACAATTTTTTCATCATGTGCGATATTGTCTCGTCCTCGATAATAACGGCCATTGGATTTTCCTGCGCATATGAGAATATGCCGACTTTGTTGTCGTAGATACTTACTTCCGCATCAAAGTTTGATTCGGCAGGAAGAAATCTTGTCGTGCGCAGATATTTTTCATCGTCCGCTTTGCTCTTGCGCGCCCATTCGCTCTCTGGAACAAGATTGGAGCACTCCACACCCAAGCGAGCCCGCTTATTTAAATAATACTGGACGAACTTCGGATCCATTTTCGTGTACACCGCATCAATGCCGGTGATATCTCGCAAGAATTTCTCACTATTATTTTCAATTGTGTCTTCATAAGCCTGCATGACACCCTCTGGCCCCTCGAAGAATTGCACCTTGGGTAAGACCTTCCCCTTGGCCCTAAGAAGTTTCAGTTGCGGTATCATGTCTGTGACTTGTTTCTTTGTATCCGCAAGCGCTTCACGCTGGCGTTCTATAAACCCCGGCAATTGATCGGGTGAAATAGATTGGTAACGGGTGGCACCCTTCTTACTGTCTATTGAAACAAGTCCTTTACCGGCAAGCAGTTTCAGAACCCCGTATGTTGTCGTGCGATTTAGCTTTGCTTCACGAGCGATGCGTACAGCATACAGAGGACTGTCTTTGAGCAGAGCTAGTAGTACAGAAATCTCATTCCCGCTTAAACCTATGGCTTGCAGGGCTTTTTTGAGTTGAGGCATAAAGAACAGTATACAGAGTTGTCGTATCTAGTCAACAATATCGTGCAGACAGCTTGCATTGCCTAGTCTGGAGTGAGATTATCACTGTCGGCTCAATCGGACAATCCTGTCCATCTTGAACATTAACTTAAAGGAAATTATTATGTCCGTATCCGACGAACTCTCGCTTGAGGTCACTGTGGGCCCGAAGATCGCAGCGGCTGGCTTTTCCGGTATTTTTCTGGGAACCCCTTACGTTGAGAAGACTTTTGAACCCGGTAAATGGCCTAATCGTAACCATGAAGTCTTTGATCTGGGACCCCAAATGCAACTGAGGATTTTGAGCGCAGGGATCCCCATGCATGGCCAATATACCCTAACGTGTAAATGTACGAATGAACAGTATGGGCAACTAAAAGCACAAGGGTGGGAAGAAATCACAGATGGGGTTTTGCTTGAACGTTACAGGAAATGGTTTCCCCGTGCCTACAAGTAGCCATGGTTATCCTGTGACCGCGCGATGGAAACATCGCGCGATTTCTTTATGTATAAGACACAAAAACCCCGCGGATGCGGAGTTTTTATGTGCCTACCCAATAAAAACACCAGCTTATGAATTATCTACGAATATTTCTTGTACACCCTATCGTGATGGTCGAGGTCAATCAGGCATACCTCGCGTTCCCGTATCTCATACAAGAGGACAAACGAACCTTCAATGTGAATGCGTCGGTAGTTTCTCAAGGAATGCCGTAGAGGCTTGCCAAGTTCGGGATTCGCAACAATCTTGGGAAGATGCTTTGCAAACGCGCGAACCAAATTCGGATTTTTTCTTTTTAGAGACCGGAGCGTTTTCTCAAACCACGGAGAGAATGTCAACCGATTCGGTTCCTGCCCGCTCATACCCTACAGATTCTCCACAAACGCCAGAGCATCCTTCACGGAAGAAAAATGACGACCCTTTCCTTTATCAAGCAACCGTGATTCTCGCTCAAGAAGCCGCATCTTTTGAGGAAGAATCTCGTCAACTATTCCAATAGAAAATTGCCCCTCGGCGAAGGCCTTCGCGGCGAACTTCAGCACTGAGGCAAAGGGAATGCCCTCGCGCTTCGCGCGTTCCATTGCGCGCGCCTTAACCTTCGGGTCTATATTAAATACAACCTGTGTAGTCATGCGTATAGTTTATACATAGCTTAAATATATGTCAATTGAAGTGGATCAATGTCTTTTGCCTAATGCCCAGTGCCTGTCCGGATGCCATAACACCCCGCTAGGGGCGGGGTGGCAAGGCGCGGCAGGCACGGCAAGCCTGGGTTTTACCAGGTGGGTGCTCTCAGCATTCAGACCGGAGTCTAAAGCGATTCGAGCTCCCTGTGTTGTACCAGCAGGTGTTATACCTGTCGCTGATTTAAGTATATCCCCGGCACTTAGGGGCGCAAGTCGCGAGAGTGTGTGGAAAACTTTAACTACTCTAGAATGCCTTCCAATTCTTTGCCGTAAATTATGTCTTCGTGCGTCACTTTGTAGTCTATGAGCTCCGTCTTCTTGAACCAATGCGGGATTTCCATATCGGCTTCGCCGACTGAACCGGAAGCGTGAATTAAATTGCGCACAGCTCTGTCGTCCGCGTCGGACATCGTGTAGGAATCCACCACGAAGTCCCCGCGTATAGTTCCCACGGGCGCCGAGCGCGGCTCCGTCCCGCCTGTAACCTTGCGAACGAGCTCCACCGCGTGCGCGCCCTCCCACACCATCACGATGACCGGCCCCGCGGTCATGTATTTCTTGAGATTCTTTAAAATCACGGCTGTAATTAGAAGGGGGTCTTCGGACGGCGGAGTGAGCCCCCTGTCGCGATAGCTCTTGATTGTCTTTTCACCCGTAACGCGCCTCCAATTCGGGTCAAGCGTGTAGTGCCCCTCTATTTGCTCAACGGTCGGTACCACCATCTTTAGGCCGACCATTTTGAGCCCGAGCCGCTCGTAGCGGATCATTATCTCGCCGATTAGAGCGCGCTGGATGCCATCCGGCTTGATGATAACGAGCGTCCGTTCT
>JANLIP010000093.1 GCA_024654165.1 Candidatus Kaiserbacteria bacterium
TCCAGCTACTCCGACGATTATGGGCTCGTCTTTTTCCTGCTCGCGCTCTCCGACGATTGATGTGCCGGAGTCCGACGGCTCGTTTGTATTCAATATGCGGGTCTCTATGCCCGCTTCCTGAACAGGGAACATTGCTTCTTCATGGAATACATTTGCTCCCATGTATGCAAGCTCGCGCAATTCTTTATACGTGACGACGGCGATTTTTCTCGGATTTTCCACTATGCGCGGGTCGGCCATGCGAAGCCCTGAAACATCTGTCCAGTTTTCATACAGCTCTGCTTTCAAGGCGCGCGCCACTGTTGCTCCCGTGATGTCGGAACCCCCGCGCGAGAATGTTTTTATAGAGCCGCCCCGCATTGCGCCGTAAAAGCCCGCGATAACGACATTTCGCTTTCCGACAATCGCGCGTATTTTCTCATCATCTTTTTTGTATTGGCCGTTTTCGTTAAAGAACACGCATTCAGCAGGGTCTATGAATTCATATCCGAGAGCTTCGGCGAGAATCTTCCCGCACAAATATTCCCCTCGGCTTGCAGAATAATCCGCGGACGCGCCCCGAGCTATATCTTGTGCGATTTTCTCAAGCTCGCCTTTGATATCTAAAGAAAGGCCGAGTTCCTTGGCTATTGTGATGAAGCGCTCGGAAACAACAGCCTGGACATCTTTGGCGTCCTTACCTAGAGACGCCGATTTTTGCCACTCATAAAGCAAATCGGTGATTTTTTTGTCATCCGAATTTCTTTTGCCTGGCGCAGAGACGACAATGGCGCGCCTACCTGCGTCGGCCCTTACTATTGCGAGCACCTTCTTTATTTGACTCGCATCCGCGAGAGACGAACCGCCGAATTTAGCTACTGTAAGCATAAATACTTGTCACGAAACTCAATGATATGCTGAAACCGTGTGAAAACAAAGTGAACCAATGCCGTTGTTATATGAACCACATTTTGATATTCTGTGTTTATGACTACGTTTGCAATTGTTGGCGCTACCGGCGCAGTAGGGGAAGAAGTTCTCAAAGTGCTTGAACAAAGAAATTTCCCGTGCGACAAGCTGGTATTACTCGCGAGCAAGCGCTCGGCAGGGAAGGATGTGGCATTTCGCGGAAAGAAAATCACAGTTCAGGAATTGAAAGAAGATAGTTTTAAAGGAATAGACATCGCGATTTTCAGCGCTGGCGGGAGCGTTTCGCTCAAATTTGCTCCGATAGCTGTAAAGGCGGGATGCATAGTAATAGACAATTCAAGCGCATTCCGCATGGATGATAATGTTCCGCTCGTAGTTCCGGAAATAAATGCGGGCGATATAAAAAAGCACAAAGGAATAATCGCGAATCCAAATTGCACCACAATCGTTACCCTGATGGCTCTGTGGCCGTTACACCAGAAATTTGTAGTAAAGAGGATTTTTGCTTCCAGCTATCAGGCGGTTTCAGGAACCGGGGCCGAGGCCATTAGAGAACTTGAACGGCAAGTCTTGCAGACAGTTAAGGCCGAGCCAATTACGAAAGAAGTTTATCCGAAACAAATAGCTTTTAATGTTCTTCCGCATGTAGATATATTCTTGCCATCCGGCTACACAAAAGAAGAAATGAAAATGGAGAATGAGGGAAAGAAGATTATGAATCACCCCGCATTCAAAGCGAGCGTTACGTGCGTACGCGTGCCAGTTTATCGCGCG
>JANLIP010000001.1 GCA_024654165.1 Candidatus Kaiserbacteria bacterium
TTTCTTTGCGGGTCGAATTACCAACCGTAAGCGAACCATAAAACTCTGAACAACATACTTTCATCGCTCGCAGTTACCGCCATCGTCGGCCTTGGCGCGACAGCTTCGGGGCACGTACTCTCTAACGGCACCATCCCTGCTACCAACGACGCGAATGTGCAGGTCACTGCTGATGCAAACGCAGATGCGGATGCCGGTGCGAAAGCTAAAGCTGTTGTGTCCGGCGTGAAGTCAATCGTTGCCAAAAAGAATGTGCAGGCAAACGTTGACGTCACCGGAACAACCAACTTCTCGGCTAACGGCGAGAACGGTTTCGCAGCTGAAACAGATGCAGATGTGTCTGCCGGTGCAGATACGGCCGCAAGCGCGAGTAGCGCTGCAGCCGGAAATGCTTCCGCGAGCGGAAACAGTTCTTCCGCAGGCGAAAGCAATTCTTCCGGTTCCAGTTCTGCTTCTGCTTCGGGCTCGGTCAGCGCGGATACTTCGGTCTCTGCTTCCTCAAATAGCGGGGCGGGCATCAGTGTTGATACCGGCTCTGGAGGAGGCAATGCCTCTGTTTCCGGAACGGGCTCCCTAAATGTCAGCATTTAAAGCCCATTCTTGAAAGCCGCCCCCGCGGGGGCGGCTTTCTTGCGGGCACTGTGGGCGATTATTGCAATATGTGGGCGTCTCTTCCGTCATATTCATGGGATACTCATGTTAACCTGATACGGTAGCGTTGTGCGTATAATTTGTGAGTCTTATTATTTATTAACGTAAATTAAAGTAATAGAAGGTCATATATGAAATACATTGGAACAATTGCATTCAGTCTCGTGTTTGCTCTCTCCGCCACATTCGCTCTTGCGTTGGGCGTGGACGGCTACGGCTCCACAGGAGCAAGCGCAGGCACGAACGGCACTATCGGGGTTGATGCCGGTGCGTCCGCGAACGCAAGCGGTTCAATGGAAGCCTCCGGCGATGGCACAAGCTCCGGCGCTAGTGCGGAAGCAAATGGCAATGTCGGAATCAATGCAGAAGTGAATGTCGGCCCAATAAGCATCGGCCGTGCTGACGTTGATTCCGACACGACCGTAGAGGGGGCGGTGACAAGCGCTTCTTCGGTGAGTACGGGTGCGGAACTTTCGGCATATGCTTCGGGAGTTGTTAAAGCCGATGAGAATGTAAGCGATGTGGAACTTACGGAAACCGCAGTCTCTCTCGGATACAAACAGCGTGCACGGCTTTTCGGATTCGTTCCGATTTTCGTCCGCGCGACCGCGACAGTGAAAGCAAACGGCGAGACGACTGTCAGATATCCGTGGTACGCGTTTCTCGCAACAAAAGATTCTGCTTTGGTAACAGCAAGCGTGAAAACAGCCACATCAGCAACAGTTGCGGCGAACGCGGAAGCGAGTGCGAAACTCTCGGCCGCAATGCAAGCGCGCCTGCTTGAGCAGATTCATGCCGCTATGCAGAGCAATCTGAAGGCGTCTCTTATGGCAGAGGCAAATGCGAAAGCAAAGGCAGGAGCTACGGTCCAATAGAATCGGCGAGGACATTTCGCATCGCGAATAAGCACGACCCGTCCACAGACGGGCCGATGAGTCAGACATCGGCACCTGTAGACGGGCCGTGCTTTGCCGTCCGAAACGAATAGGCTACTATGTTGAAACCTTCCGACACGACGCGCCGGTAAGAATACCGTGCCCGCGCCGTCTGTGTTAGTGGGCCTCTAAAATGGCATCTCAACAAGAGAAAATGTTCCTTGAGGCGTTTGATGCGCACGCGGATTCTCTGTTCCGACACGCGTGTTTCCGGTTGAGCGACCGCGAACGGGCTCGCGACCTTACCCAAGATACGTTTCTCAAGGCATGGGATTATCTTGAGGGCGGCGGCGAGATACAGAACATCAAAAGTTTTCTGTATCGGATTCTGCACAATCTCATCGTTGATGAGTATCGCAAAAAATCATCCGGCTCTCTTGACGAACTTTTGGAAGACGAGGCGGTGGCTCCCGCGATTGAAGCGCTCATGTCCGAGGGGAGTGCCCGCGATACGGAAGAGAGGATTGACGAACGGGCGCTTGTTGAAAAGATTCGCTCTTTTATTCCTGAATTGCCCGAGGATTACAGAGTCGCCGTTACGCTCCGCTTCATTGATGACTTCTCCATCGGAGAAATTGCAAAAACAACCGGTGTGTCCGAAAATGTCGTTTCCGTACGAATCCATAGAGGCATCGCAAAACTGCGCACCCTCTGCCAAATATAAATACCAGTATGAATAACAAATTACACGAATATTTAAAAAAAGCGGGAGAAGAAATATCTCTTACGCATGAAGAGCGCGAAAAGATGAGAGGCGTACTCCATGCCTATATGGCGATGAAGCCAATTCCCTCGCAAGCCCCGCAGATGAGTCCTATAAGCGGATGGAGTATGGAGCGGATTTTCGCTCGGCGCGCTTTCGCGGCGAGTCTTATTGCAGTGGTTTTTGTTTCCACTGCCGGAATTTCCTATGCTGCCGAAGGCGCTCTTCCCGGAGATCTTTTGTACCCGGTAAAGACGCATGTAAACGAGCCCGTCAGGGGTGCCTTCGCGGTATCCCCCTCCGCAAAATCAGCATGGGCGATGAGTGTCGCCGGCGAGCGCATAAAAGAAGCAACAATGCTTGCAGCCGAAGGACGCTTGAGTCCGGCACACCAACAGGAACTTCAGGCGAACTTTGAAAGCCATGCGCGGAAAGCGTCTGAAAACATTTCGGCGCAAGCGAGCACCAGTCCGGAGAAAAGCACCGAAACGGCGGTTCGTTTTGAAGCCCAACTTTCCGAATACGAGCGCGTACTCACGCAGGTGGGAGAGGAAAAGAAAATTGCTGTGGGCACCCTTGTTTCTTCCGTTCAAGCGGAGCGCGAACATGTCGCTAAACGCAATGGTCTCATCGCTAAAAAAAGGGGAGACTCACGGCAGTCTGTGAGCTCGGGGAAAAACAATTCCGAGAAGAGGGCGCGAAAAAATGCGGAGTCAGGAGGTGCGGGAGAGAAGCGGGTAGAAACACGCCCCGTATCATCAACTACGACAGTGGGCATTCAATCTCAAGCCACAACATCTGATGAATTCAAGTCATCCGATATGCAACAGAAAGGCGCGTCACTCCAAGCATCGTCTTCTTCGCAAAGCGGATTCGGAGAAGGGGGTGCGATAGATGTTGAACTTCATAACAGCATTGAAGCTACGCAAGAGATTAAAAATACAGTCCCGCCTGTTCAATCGGTGTTGCCCGTTCTCGTACCCTCGCCAACACTTCCGTAAAATGGATGTTCGCGCTCTTCTGCTAAATCTTCCTGCGGGGAAAAGCACGCGCGACCAAAAGAAACTGCGGAAAACTTTTGACCAAGGCGTGGCCGATGCACTTTCAATTGAAAAAGAATTGCGGGAACTCTTTTCTGTATCGTAAGGAAACATTTCTTTAAGATTGATTTCGGTGTCCAAGTCCAACCTTGAATTCTCGGCGTACCAAACCTATGCGGTCGCATAGGTTTGGTACATGAACACCCGCGGAATTAAGTGTCCGCAGTTTCCATTTCATCCATTCTGCAATCCAAAATGCTTCTTAATAGGCGCATCACCTTCCAAAGAATCCACTATCATGTAGAGCATGTCCCTGCCGATATGAAAGTCGGCCTTGAGGAGCGTTATGAGGTCTTCACAGTCATACGGATATATCCACACGCTGTGTTGCAAATGAACGAAACCAATCGTCTGCAACGTGCGACGAACTTTGTTTCGCATGCCTTTCCGATATTCCGGAATATCGAATATCAGAACGCGCCACTTGTGGTCCCAGTGTCGTGGTTTCTGCGCCGCAAGTTCCCGTGCTTCAAGAGTGTGTAGCGCCGTCACGCCCTTTGGCGTAAGACGAAGTTTGCGTTCCTCCCATTTGAGAAGACCGGATGCGACGAGCCGGTCGCACGAGCGCGTGACAATATCCTTCTGTCGGGGCGAGCGGATAATGCCTAGTTTGGCCATAGCCCCGACAACATTTGGGGCGACGACAAACACGCTAATCAACCCCGCAAGTTTAACGGTTTCAAGAATGATTTTCTTGAGCTCGTTCCTGCGAGAGCGCCGCAGGCTCTCCTTTTCCATGATGCCCATGTACCAATACTATGCGACCGCATAGGTTTGGTACAGATGGATTTTGTGGATAATTATTATGATTGTGTTGGAGATGAGCGCCGTAGATAGAGATTATCTACCCGTATGAGGTAATGTGAGATTTGCTGGTGTATAGTGTTTTCCATGAGCCTTGTTGAAAACAAGCGGGTTGGGTTTGATTATGAAATTCTGGAAACGCTGGAGGCGGGTTTGGAATTGCACGGTTTTGAAGTTAAGTCGCTACGCGCGGGCCACGGCTCTCTCAAGGGCGCGCATGTGGTGGCGCGAGGGGGCGAAGCGTATCTTGTGGGTGCGACCATCCCCCCGTGGCAACCTTTGAACGCCCCGAAATCATACGAGCCGGACAGAACCCGCCGATTATTGCTTTCCAGAAAGGAAATCCTGCGGGTGGCCGAGGCGGAATCCGAAAAGGGCTTGACAATCGTGCCACTTTCGGTATATAATAAAGGGCGAAAACTGAAACTCGGAATCGCAATCGCGCGCGGTAAGAAAAAGGAGGACAAACGTCATTCTATACGTGCCCGCGAAGAAAAGCGCAGGATGGATAGGACTTTGAAAAAGAGCCTGTGATTAGTCATCCGCAGAGAGCGCGGGTACACCCCCTTCTCTCTCCGGGGATGATTTGATTCGACAGGAGTATAGATAGCGACATGTGCGCCACGGGAGCGAGCGTCTCCCATACCAACACTCAAATTCTAAGTGCGAACAAAGTAGCACGGGCAATTTTGTCACCTATACAGGTGGCAGACTTGCAGCCCGCTTACGCTCTCGTAGCCTAAGCGCCGTCCACGAAGCCGATGCTTGATTAAGCTCCGCTGGGCGTCAAAAAATTCAAGCACTGATGCGTGAAGCCCTGCATGCATCTAAGACTTCGGGCTCGGCAATGCATTATTCTGTTTATCTTACAGATGCAAAGCTTAAATCCGCCGAAAGGCGGGACAAGATAACCTACGCGGCGTAGCATCATTCGTTAACTCACTCTTGGACGGGAGCTCACTACTCCCCATCTCCACCAAAATAAGAAAACTCCGCTTCGGCGGAGCTTTTCTGTATTTTGAAATAAGTCATTTCTCCAATTTCTTCAAAATCGTTTGCATCGCATTGTCTTGATTTTCCAGATGCAATAAAATAGTTTCTATTTCTTTTTCCGCTTTGGTGTTCACTTCAAAATCGGCCTCGGCACGCGCCTCGGCGTGCTTGCCCTGCAGATTCTGGCCTATCAAAAGAAGCGGCATGAGAAGAAGCTGAATCATGTTGGAAATGAAAAGCCACAGAACAAAAGCCGGATACGGGTCAAATGTGAGTTCAGCGGGTGCCATAAGATTCCAGCCGAGCCACACAACGGTCCACGCGAAGATGAGGAGAAAGAAACCCATCGTGCCGATGCGGTCGGTAATCCACACGGCGAAACGCTCCAGCTTGGTCAAGCGCTCTTTGTGTTCAATATTTATGTTGCGAATAGGTTTGCGGGCCTTTTTAAGTTCTGTGAGCGGAAGGGGTTTGTTTAGTTCCATATGCACAGTCTTTCACAGACAGCCGAAAAATCAACAGCCGAGCAGTTTCAAGAACTTGCTCGTGGAAAGACGCGCCTGCTTCAAAATGCTTGAGAGCGTACTCCGTGTTATGTCACGGCCATGGCGCGCCACCGTAACAAGGACTCTTGGGTCCTTCGGGTGCCTCATTGAACATGACTCCCGATTTGACGGGCAACATAAAATCCGCCTCGTAGCAGTGCCTGTAAAACTTTTGTCGCGGTGAGAACGGGAAGAATGCTCATGCAACAACAGAAAATGTGCCGGGGCGCGCAAATTTCCCGTGTACGCGCCTTGCATCGTCTACAATAATTTTCTTCTCGTCTAAAGCAGAGAGACAGTGGAGACTTATCACTTCACCGGCGTATTTCTTCGCTTCTGTTAACGTGCGTGCTTCCGTAAGAACGCCGGGGAACGCAGGGATAGAAACAAAATAAACTTTCTCGCGCTTGGCAAACCAAATAAGCGCGTAAAAGTCCCCATACGCTGTCTTTATGAGATATTTTTTCTTCACACGGCAATTGTACTGCACGTCCGCGCAACGCACAAATTCTCGTCAATTATCAAGGAAGAATGGAGGCTTGAACAGATTTCGTATTCAAAGATTCCGCATGCGCACGTTTCTAAAGAAAAGAGGGAGAGCAAAACGGTCTAGCCCCCAGTAGCCGGCGACGCGCCACGCGAGAATTAGAAACACGCTTAGCACAAACATAATCGGGTTTATGGAAACAGTTCCTGCGAGCATGAAGTTCAGATTCATGAATGCGCCGAAGAATGTTGCGATGCCTACGAAGATGCCGACGATAATCGCAATTCCTACCAACACTTCGCCGAACGCGACTAGATTTGACCACAGCGCCGGATTCGGAAGAACTGCGTTTTGGAGAAATGCCGCGTACCATCCTTGCACGTCCGGATGCGCGCCGGCGGTTTTCGTAAGCGCGTTATTTACGAATCCCGTAATCGCCGCGCCGGCAGAATCCCCTACCCACGCGGGATTCTGAATCTTCTCCCACCCCGCCGTGACCCATTCATATCCGATGTACAGGCGCACGACGAGCCACAAGAGCGCGCTTCTGGAGCTTGAATATAAAAAATGCGAAAGCGATGACTGCTCAAGAAAATGTTGCATCATAAAAACGAGCGTTGCTCTTCCAAGCAATTATCTACCCAAATAGAGAATCCGCACCGCAAGGGTGTGCATAACAAACTGTACAGTCAGAACAACATAGCAAGAAAAAAGGCCTAGGGGGGGGAATCCCCTAGGCCTCCCACAACGCGTCGGGTTCAATCCGAAACGTCGGGGTACATCTCCCACTTACCTTTCCAGTTCTTGAATACGATGACTGGTTTGTCTCGGAACTTTGTATATATGAAGTCCGGAGTCCCGATGAATTGATTTTTGCTGAAGCTGTACCCAAACCAGTCGTCCCCATTGGTCCAACCAAACGAGTCGAGATCTGGCATCGTCCCGTCAATCGCCCATACTGTTTCCCTCTCATACGTGCGATCCATCAGGAATGTATTGCGCTCCATAGGAATGGTCTTCTTGCCACCCCGGCTGACGATAATCGCTTCCGGAGCACGCATGTGCGAGAATCCGCGCCCGATGATTGGGCGCACGACATCCGCCATCCGCGAAACCGACAAACGCCAGCGTCTTGCTCCGAGTGTTCCCGGCATGCTGTGGAGAAAGTAGTACGGGCGCACACCGCACTCCACCAGACGCGTGCACAGCTCTTTCAGTACCTCGGTGTCGTCGTTCACCCCGCGGAGAATCGGAATGTGCGCGAGGCGGATTACAGAACCGCATCCGCGCGCAAGCCGTTCCATCGCCGCGATGAAACGCGGTGTTACCTGCCGAGGATGCAGGATGTGAAAGGCAATTTCCGTCACGGAGAATTTCTTGCACAGCGCAGTGAAGGAATCGCTGAACCGATCCGTGTCGTGAATGCCTTTTGCCGTGTGGATGCGAATTATCCGAACGTGCGGTATGGAACGAACGTCAGCGAAACGCTGCTCTAAGAGACTATCAGGGACAACGAGTGGTTCGCCACCGCTGAAGATGACTTCGCTAATCTTGGAATGCGCGCGAATGAACGTTAGTCCCTCCGACCAGTCTTGCGGTCGCGGTTTCTTTTGGCCGTTCTTGTCCAAAACCCGGATTGTTTCAAAGCAGTGGAGGCACTTTTGTTCACAGCCGAACGAACGATGCAGAATTCGGTCTGTATATTTCCACTGCCACGCCCAGTTTCCAGGGATTGGAAAGTCCCCCGGCATTTCCCAGTTGTCCCACAACGGGTCGTAAGCACTTGGTGCTTTCGCCGTGAGAAGATCCGGAAACGGCCAGAAGAGTTGTGCGAGCGGATCGGACCGGAGAGGAACGCCGTGTTCATCCTTTTCCAGATAGTCCAGCATTTCCTGCGAAACGCCGAAGCGAAAACGCTTGTTGAAGTCGGAGATTTGGCTAATTTCATTGGTCGGAATGTGCGGAAACCTTGCATGTATGTCTTCTGCAGACTGCAGTAACTTGGTATTCATGGCTATACTCCTTGTCAAAGGTCATAGGATGCTACGGCGGCAATTATCCAATATGTTAAAAAGCTTGCAAATTAACATTATTTATGTTATCATGGTCAAATGCCTGAAAATATAAGAAAAACGCTCAATCGTATCGGCCTAAAAGACAATGAAATAAAGGTTTATTTGACTTGTCTGGAGAATAAGCAGGGGCTCTTCGTTGCCGAAATAGCCTCCAAAACGGGCATAAAAAGAAGTACTGTTAATCTCATACTTGAACGACTTGGCGAAAAAGGATTCGTAACATACCACCTTGACGGGAGCAGGAAGCTTTTCTCGGCGGAATCGCCGGAGACGCTTCTCTTTCATTTTGAGGAATCATTGACTGACCTGCGAGGCCTTATTCCCCTGCTCCATATCGCGAGTGGAGCGGACAAACAGACAAAGATACGATTTTTTGAAGGGAAAGAAAGTATTGAGAAAATCTATCATGACATTTTATTGACGATGAAAATAAATAAAGACCCGAAAAAAGAGATTCTGGAAATTTCTTCGGGAGAGGGCACGTTTGAGGTTATGCCG
>JANLIP010000004.1 GCA_024654165.1 Candidatus Kaiserbacteria bacterium
ATATGGGCGATATTATCAAATCTTCAGAAGAGGAGTTTATCAAGCTTCTAAATACTTGTGTTGCGATTGAAAAGCAGTTGGAAGAGGTAGGTTTTCACCCCGAAAATGCAACGGACGAGAAGATTGCGCCAATTATGAAAAATCTATGGGACTTTGCGTTATAAGCACTTGACTGCAGGGGTTAAACCGACCGATGATATAATGCATTGAATGGTAAACAAAGTCACAAGGTTTTTTGACCGGTTGGAAGACCACGTACGCGCGGGGCTAAGCCATTATCCTATTACCTACGCAGTGATAGGAGGGATTGGGATTGTTCTGTTTTGGAGAGGGGTTTGGCACACGGCGGACCTGTTTCCTTTTATGACAGGGCCGGTCTCCACAATCATGGGAGTAATAATTCTTCTTCTGACAGGGCTTTTTGTTTCATTCTTTATCGGCGATAACATCATGATTGCCGGTCTGAAGCGCGGAAAGAAATTGGCTGAGAAAACCGAGATGGAAATTGAGACTGAAAAAGACGAACTTGATGAAATTCGCGAAATGGAATTGAAAATAGAGCACGATTTGGAAGAAATAAAAAACAAGATGACCCTAAAGTGATTTCTGTTCCCTGTGTTGGCTGTGTGATAATATCCCTAGCGTTAGCAGAATTTGCAGAGCAAATGAATCGGCCGTTGTAGCTCAGTTGGTAGAGCACGTCATTGGTAATGACGAGGTCTCCGGTTCAATCCCGGACAACGGCTCAAGAATAGTTTATAGTGGCAAGCAAGCCGCCTTAGTCCCGACGCGCGTAGCGGTCGGGATCCCGACTGAAACGTCGGGACTCAGGGGTAGCAGGAGATAGCAGTGCCGCCTTAGCTCAGTTGGTAGAGCACAACTTTCGTAAAGTTGGGGTCCGCGGTCCGATTCCGCGAGGCGGCTCAAGGTCAATTTGAGATACTGCTTGGATGCAATCAAAGGAGGAAATTGGTGCGCGAATTTCGGAAATTGAAACGGAGATGCTCTCTCCGGATTTTTGGAGCAACAAAGATAAAGCGCAGGCGACTCTCAAGGAGTATCAGGATTTAAAGGCAAGACTCGCGGGCGGGGGCTCGTGCGACAAAAATGATGCGATTATTTCTATAATATCTGGCGCGGGAGGGGACGATGCGGAAGATTTTTCCCGCATGCTTTTTAGCATGTACAGCAAATATGTAGCAGGCAAGGGCTGGCGCACTTCGCTCCTCTCATCAAATGAGAATTCCATGGGGGGATACAGAAGCGTTTCTTTTGAGGCTCTGGGTTCGGGTGCGTATGGCACGCTTAAGCACGAGGCAGGCGTACACCGTCTCGTGCGCATGTCTCCTTTCAATTCGGCTGGGAAACGTCAAACGTCATTCTCAATGGTTGAGGTGCTTCCGAAACTTCCCGATGCGGGCGAATTACATATTCCAGATTCAGAAATTGAAGTGTCTGTGGCGCGTTCCGGAGGCCCCGGCGGGCAAAATGTAAACAAGCGCGACACAGCAGTGCGAATGACTCATGTGCCGACTGGCATATCTGTGCAGGTTACCTCGGAGCGCAGTCAAGCCCAAAATCGCGAGAAGGCGCTGGAAATGATACGCGGGAAATTATTTAAGATGCGCGAGGAAGCGCGAGACACGGAGTCGCGCGGATTTTCTGTGGGCGCGACTACAAAAATAGAATGGGGAAGCCAGATTCGTTCCTACGTCTTGCACCCGTATAAGCTTGTGAAAGATCATCGCACAGAACATGAAGAGCACGACACGGACAAAATACTAGACGGCGACATTCAATCGTTCATAGATGCAGAGAAAGCACTATCTGCCTAGCCGAGAATGTTTTGATACCACGCAGATCTAGTTTGGATAGCTTAGCAGGTACGTTATAATGAACACCGTATGCATGCGCGTTTTGTATTTTGCTACAAGCTACCGGCTATTAACTGCCAGCTACCCTATGATTCACTACGATAAAGTCACGAAAGTCTACAACGGAGGCCAGCACGCTGTGGAAGATATCAATCTTAGCGTTGAATCGGGAGAATTTGTATCTTTTGTGGGCCATTCCGGTGCGGGCAAGACCACGCTTCTTAAGATGCTTTTTGCGGAGGTGGAGCCTACGGAAGGCGCCATTTACTTCGGTTCTCGCGATGTAAGCACTTTGTCCAATAAAGAACTGCTTCAATTACGCCGGAAAATCGGCACAATATTCCAGGATTTCCGCCTTTTGCCCACGAAGACAATTTACGAAAATATCGCGTTTGCGCTTGAGGTCGCGGGGAAAAGCGACGATGACATAAAGGCGGATGTTCCGCACGTCCTTGAGCTTGTGGGAATTTTGGACAAAATGTGGAGTTTCCCCGGCGAACTTTCAGGCGGAGAACAGCAGAGGGTGGCGATTGCGCGCGCGATAGTCAACCAGCCGGATGTATTGATTGCCGATGAGCCGACTGGAAATTTGGACCCTATCAACACTCACGATGTGGTGGAAATTCTGAAGAAGATTAACGACCTGGGTACTACAGTGCTCCTCGCCACGCACAACAAATCAATCGTGGATTTTGTCGGCAGGAGAGTGGTTACAATGGATCAGGGGCGCATCGTCAGAGATGATAAAATGGGGAAGTACATTCTATGAAAGCTTCTAGCTTAGAGCTTCTAGCTTCTAGAAGCATGCAGCAACGCGCCTGTTATAATGATTATGAGTTGCTAGAAGCTAGCAGCTAGTCCCTAGAAGCTATGTCATTCTGGCTAAACATAAAAAGAGTAGCGCGATACGGATTTATCGGCTTTATCCGAAACGGATTCGTCTCCCTTTCCGCAGTTCTAATAATGACCATCACTCTTTTCGTAGTCTCCGGTTTGATCATTTTCGGAGCAGCTCTTAAATCAACTCTCAACCAACTGACAGACAAGGTTGACGTCAATGTATACTTTGTGACCGATGCGACAGACGAGCAAATCCTGGACATGACGAAAATGCTTGAGGCGCTTCCGGAAGTCGCCTCTGTTTCATATTTAAGCCGAGATGAGGCGCTTGCGCAGTTCCGAGAACGGCACAAGAACGACCAGCTTACGATTCAGGCGCTTGACGAATTAAATGACAATCCGCTAGGAGCTTCGCTTGAGGTCCGCGCGAAGGAGACCTCTCAATATGAATCCATCGCCAAATTCTTAGAGGCACAGCAGGCACAGGGCACCACAATCGGGAAATCTATAGACAAAGTGAATTTTTATCAAAATAAAACGGCGATAGACCGCCTCTCCAGCATCATTGAAACCTCCAAGAGATTAGGCGCCATAATAGCCATAGTGCTCGCGCTTGCAACGATTCTGATATCGTTAAACACGGTTCGCTTGGCTATATATACCTCGCGCAACGAAATCGGCGTAATGAACATAGTGGGGGCGAGCAAGTGGTATGTGCGCGGTCCATTTATGGTCGCAGGAGTGCTTTACGGAGTCATTTCGGGGATTGTGGTCCTAATACTCCTATACCCTATAACACTTTATATAAGCCCCGCTTTAGAGCGGTTCTTGGGGACATTCAACGCTTTCTCTTATTACACAGAGAATTTCGCATTTATTTTCTTAACTGTAATAGGCTCCGGCATCGCACTAGGCGCGTTATCCAGTTTTCTTGCGGTGCGAAGATATCTAAGTTCGTGATATAACGATTCTATGGCGCGTGCGAGCTCGGGACATAAATATATTTTCGTCGTGGGAGGCGTGATGTCGGGAGTCGGAAAAGGCATCGCGTCTTCTTCTATTGCCACTCTTCTAAAAGCGCGTGGTTTGAAGGTAACGTCAATAAAGATTGATCCGTATATCAACGTGGATGCGGGAACGATGAATCCCACGGAACACGGGGAGGTCTTCGTTTTGGAAGACGGCCTGGAGACAGATCAGGATATGGGCAATTACGAGCGATTTCTGAATCAAAATATCCCGTCAATCAATTACATGACGACAGGCTCGGTGTATCTGTCTGTCATAAAAAGAGAGCGCAATCTAGAGTATGCGGGCAAGAACGTAGAAGTCGTGCCCGATATTCCGCTTGAAGTCATTTCCAGAATCAAAAAGGCGGCCGAGACCGCAGATGCAGATGTAACCACGATTGAAATCGGAGGAACAGTGGGGGAGTATCAAAACATTTTGTTTCTGGAAGCAATACGCATGATGAAGAGCGAGAATCCCGATGACGTGGCTACCGTCCTCGTAAGCTATCTGCCGATTCCAGGCTCAATCGGCGAAATGAAGACTAAGCCGACGCAGTACGCGGCGCGCACATTAAACAGCGCGGGAGTTTTTGCCGACATAATTATTGCCCGCGCGCCGATCACAATTGATGAGAAGCGCCGGCAAAAAATCGCGCTTTTCTGCAACGTAAAACCAGAGCATGTGATTTCAGCTCCGGATGTAAAAAGCGTCTACGACGTGCCTTTGAATTTTGAGAAAGAGAATCTTTCCGGGCAATTGTGTGAAATCTTGAAGATGAACAAATGTTCCGCCACATCCGATCTTAAAGAGTGGGAAGCATTCGTGGCTAAATCAAAGAATGGGAACAAAGAAGTCAAAATTGCGGTAGTCGGAAAGTACTTTGATTCCGGAGACTTTGTTTTATCCGATGTCTACATCTCTGTTCTGGAAGCAATAAAATATTCCTGTTACGCCGTCGGAGCGAAACCTAGGATAGATTACATATCGTCTAGGCAGTTTGAGAAAGGGGAGGGGCTTTCTAAACTGTCCTCTTACGACGGAGTGCTGGTGCCCGGCGGTTTTGGAGAAACGGGCATAGAGGGGAAGCTAAAGGTAATTCAGTATGCGCGGGAGAACAACATTCCTTATTTCGGGCTTTGCTACGGGATGCAATTAATGACGGTTGAATATGCGCGCAATGTCGCGGGACTCTCGGGCGCGCATACTACGGAGATAAATCCAAAGACGCCGGACCCAGTCATTGCAATACTGCCTGATCAGGTAGAAAAACTTGCAAAAAAGAATTACGGCGGAACGATGCGCCTTGGCGCATATCCGTGCGAACTTTTGCCAGGAACGATTGCACAAGAATCTTATAAAGAAAAGACAATCTCTGAACGCCATCGCCATCGCTACGAGGTCAATCCAGAATATGTAGCAAGGTTAGAAAAGGCAGGGTTAGTTTTCTCCGGCAAATCGCCCGATGGCGTACTCATGGAAATCGCTGAACTTCCCAAAAGCGTGCATCCGTTTTTTCTCGGCACGCAATTTCACCCTGAATTCCGCGCCCGCCCGCTTACCCCGCACCCGCTGTTTACCGCATTCATCAAAGCTGCGGTAGAGAGCGGTGAAAAGAAGTAGCTGCCCACAGATCCTTTGACTTCCTGACCCTGGCTAATATAATGAGCCATGGCTTCTAAGATTCTAGACGAGAGCTTCACATTTGACGACGTACTCATCCGGCCTGCCGCTTCCTCTATGGAGCCCGCAGAAGCATCTCTACAAACCAACATTGCCGGCATCAATTTAACAGTGCCGTTTCTTTCTGCTGCAATGGATAGAGTTACAGAAGTTCCTATGGCCATTGCCTTAGGCCGTCTCGGCGGGTTAGGTGTCTTGCATCGCAACTGCGGAATTGAGGAGCAGGTAAAAATGGTCAAAGAGGTGAAGGCAGCGGGAGTCCATATCGCTGCTGCATGCGGGCCATTTGCTGCAGACAGGGCAAAGGCGCTGGACGACGCGGGATGCGATGCAATCGTTATTGATTGCGCGCACGGGCACAATCTAAATGTCGTAGCAAGCGCGAAGAAAATAAAGAGCAGTTTGAAACACTCAAAAATGATTTTTGGGAATATTGCTACATACGAGGCTGCGAAGGAGGCGTGCAAATTCGCGGATGCAGTAAAAGTAGGCGTCGGCCCCGGCTCTATCTGCACCACGCGCATCATTTCCGGCGTGGGCGTTCCCCAGCTTTCCGCGATTCTTGAAGTGGTTTCGGCGGCATCCAAGAAGGGAGTACCTGTGATTGCCGACGGCGGAATGCGAACATCAGGCGATATAGCAAAAGCTCTTGCCGCTGGCGCATCTGCAGTTATGCTTGGAAATCTCCTCGCAGGAACAGACGAAACACCGGGAAATATAGTTGAAAAAGACGGCAGAAAGTATAAAGAATATCGCGGAATGGGCTCAAAATCGGTCATAGAAAGCGCGGCAGGGAAGGAGCGCTATTTCACTCATGGCAGAAAGGCTGTGCCGGAAGGCGTGGAGGCACTGGTTCCATACAAAGGGCCTGTCGCAGAAATTGTAGCTACGCTTACGTCGGGCGTTCAAGTCGGCATGGGATATGCCGGCGCCCGCAACCTCAAAGAATTTCACAATAAGGCGAAGTTTATCCGCATCACATCTGCTTCAATCGTGGAGGGGAAACCGCATTCTCTCTCCGGAATTGTTGAATAGGCGGTTTCAAGCATGCATGTGTGATTCGCGAGATTTCAGTTCGCGAGTTTCTTTTGATGTCATCTGGCCAATCTGGTCAACTCCATAAACTATAACGCTCCCGAAAAGCATCTCTAAGTTTCTTACCTCTTTGTCGGGAATATTTTCAATGTATTTCATAAGCGCGCGGATCGCATTGCCGTGCGAAACCATGAGCACATTCTTGCCCGCAAGCAAGACCGGGAGAATAACGTTTTTGTAATAAGGCACAGCCCTTTCGTACACCATCTTTATCGTTTCCCCATTGGGAATAGGGCAATCCCATTCGCGGTGTACGCGGTCGTACGCCTCCTTGCCTAAAAGCTGTTTCATTTCCAGTTTATTCTTGCCCGTGTAATCGCCGTAATCGCGCTCATCGAGCGCCTGCGAGCGCTCAATAGGAATGTTTGGCCGGCCGATAGCTTCCAGCATCATCGTCAGCGTTTCAAGCGAGCGGACTTGCTGCGATGCGAAGGCGCAATCCACGCGCGTGTCTTTAATCAGCGCCCCCATTTTTATAGACATCTCTTTGCCGTGCTGTGTTAACCCTATATCTCTGCTCCCTGTCCATACGCCGAGTTTATTCCATTTTGATTCGTGGTGGCGCGCAATTATTAATTTCCCAATGTCCATAGATATAAATTACAGCGGGTGAATATCGCGTTTAGCCGCGTGCTTTTCCGCCTCAAGAATGATTTTCTCCATCATAGCAACGGTCTCTACTGGATATCGCCCGCGCGCTGTTTCTTCCGATAGCATGACAGCATCCGAGCCCGAAAGGATTGCATAGGTAACATCGGTAACTTCGGCTCTAGTGGGCACTGGGCTATCAACCATTGAAACCATCATTTGCGTTGCGGTGATTACAGGTTTTCCAGCCGTATTTGCTCGCCGGATTATGTCTTGTTCAATATACGGGATTTCTTGGAGAGGAACCTCATTGCCTAAATCTCCGCGCCCTATCATTACTGCATCGGCTTCTGCAATTATTTCGGCAATATTATCCAATGCTTTCTTGCGCTCAATTTTCGCAATTATCGGTTTTTCTATTCCGCGTACGCGCATTTCCCCCCGCAAAAGCTTGAGATCTTCAGCATTTCCTACATACGAAAGCGAAATGTAATCCACCCCGTTTTTGCCGGCAAAATCAAGGTCGCGCAGGTCTTTTTCTGTTAGAGCCCCCGCAGAGCCAGCGTCAAATTCATGCCCGTGCTCTTCCTGCACTCGCGGTCCCGCCAAGTCTGCAATGATTGGAATATTGCGTCCAGCCTCTTTAGCCGCCTCCTTTATTACATTAATATAACTTAGCTGTTCCTCGAGCGTTCCCCAGAAGAAATTAAGGCGCGCCACGTCCATCTGGTTTTTAACAAGTTCGCGCATCACGCTTAGCTCTCTCGTCGCAGGGCCGATGGTGGCTACTATTTGGGCTTGCGAGCGTTCCATATTAATCAATGACATTTTTAGGAGTTCCGCTCGCAAAGCCATTTATATTTTCGGCAGTTGTCTTAAGAATGTCCTCCATGGCCTCTTTGGAAAAGAATGCCATGTGCGGTGTGGCAATGACGCGCTTGTCGTGCACGAGCGCGTGGCTCTCTAATATCGTGCGGAATCCCTCTTTGGTCTCCATCGCTTCTTCGCGGTTGTTTATTAAGAATCCAGCCTCCTCTTTCATATACCTCTCGCCTTCAAGTACGTCTAATCCGGCGCCTGCAATTATTCCCTCCGCGAGCCCCCACACAAGCGCCTCGGTCTCCACAATCTCTCCGCGCGCAGTATTTATAAGGAGAACCCCGCGCTTCATTCCCTTTACGTTTTCTTTATTTATCAGATGGTGGGTATCTGCCGAATAGGGAACGTGGATTGTCACTATGTCTGCGCGCGAAAGAAGGCCGGGGAGGGCTGAATACTCAACCCCCATATTTGAGGCGAGATCTGCGTCTGGCGTCCTATCAAATGCTAGAATATTCATTCCAAAGCCTTTTGCGACATTTATTGTATTCCGGCCTATCTTTCCTGTCCCAACGACGCCGATTGTTTTGCCGTGCAAATCCATACCCATTAAGTCTTTAAGTGCGAAGCTGTCATATTCGCGCAGATGATGATATGCAGGGATGATTTTGCGGGAAAGCGCCAAGATTAGAGCAAATGTAAATTCTGCTACAGTGTTTGCACCGTAACAGGGGACGGAAGCGACAGCGATGTTTTTTGATTTGGCGTACTCCACATCAATATGATCGTACCCCATTGAGCGCGTCGTTATGAATTTGAGATTGGGCAGGGCGTCAATCACGTCTTTGCGCACTTCGGAATTTATGAAAACGGAAATTACCTCCGCACCCGATGCGAGCGAGGCATTGCCTTGCCAGAGACGTTCTTTAGAGAACACGGCATCTATACCGGGCATGAGCCCTCGCAGAATCTTCTCATCCTCCTCCGAGACCTCAAAAAATACCGCTTTCATTGGTTTGAATTATAACAGACCTCCGCAAAGGGAATGTCTCCCTAAGAAAATTTTGATACTGCCTAGACATGCAAGACGTTCTCATTGCGGAGAATGATGTATAGCGTACAATGAGATTGGAATTATCAATAATCTACAAAAATATGGAAGGTTTTAAAGGCAATGAAAGGATAAATCCGACGCCAGATTTGACCGAGGACAATGACGAAGCTAAAGGGGAAATAATCAAGGCAGCGGCGGGAATCGAGCCGGACGTG
>JANLIP010000015.1 GCA_024654165.1 Candidatus Kaiserbacteria bacterium
CGCAGAAAGAATCATTCGTCTTCGCGACGGCATGGTAGAGAGCGATACTAAAGTCGTAAATCGCCGGACGGGGAAGCTGTTCAAGAAATAACATAATCAAATGTTGCTCTATCACTCCATAAAAATTGCCCTTGCCGGCCTGAAGACGAACAAAACCCGTTCGGCGCTGACTATTTTGGGAATCGTTATCGGCGTCACGGCCATCATTATGGTCGTTTCTCTGGGAGAGGGAGCACGAAATCTTATTTTGGGGCAGATTGAAGGAATCGGCGCGCGAACAATCGGAATCGTTCCCGGGCGCTTGCCTAAAGGTCCTACGGACGTGCTCGCTACTCTCACGGCATCTCTTAAACAGCGCGACCTTACGGCTCTTCAAAGAAAAGAAAATGTGCCCCACGCACAAGATATAATGCCGATTGTTTTCGGAGGCGAAACCGCTTCCTACGAAGGGCAAACATATCGGCCAACGATATTCGGAGGCACGGAAATAATGGCGGACATATATGACGCTTATCCCGACCGTGGAAGAAACATCACGTCCGACGATGTGCAGAGCTCTGCCGACGTGGTTGTCTTGGGACAAACCGTTGTTGAAAAACTTTCCCCCGACCATGATTTATTGGGAGAGCGCATCAAAATAAAAGGCCGGAATTTTCTAGTGATAGGAATACTCCCTAAAAAAGGCGGAGCATCGTTCATTAATTTTGACGAGATGGCGCTGATGCCCTATACCACCGCGCAAAATTACATTTTGGGCATTAAACACTTTAACCGCATGGTAGTGCGCGCAGACAGCGAGGCGAACGTAGCACAAACTGTGGAAGACATAAAAGCCACTCTTCGTGAACTGCATGGCATTACAGACCCTGATAAAGACGATTTCGGCATTGAGACGCAAGCAGACGCCTTAAAAACTGTCGGCACCATTCTAAACACGCTTACGGTGTTTCTTGCGCTTGTTGCGGCAATATCGCTCGTCGTCGGCGGAGTAGGCATCATGAACATCATGCTCGTTTCAGTCACTGACCGTACGCGCGAGATTGGGTTGCGGAAAGCTCTCGGGGCGACCAACAAAAATATCCTCACGCAGTTTCTGTTAGAGGCGATAATGCTCACAGGAATCGGAGGCATTGTCGGAATCCTTTTGGGCGCGGGTCTTTCATTCGCAATCTCAATTGCGATAAGCAATGTATTCGGACTCGCATGGAGCTTCACATTTCCTTTCGGCGCAGCGTTCCTAGGGATTCTAATTTCAACTGTCGTTGGACTTATATTTGGACTCTATCCTGCAAGAAAGGCCTCACAAATGAGCCCTATAGACGCTTTACGGCATGAGTAATACACGAGTGATGGTAAATTACTATTGACTATTCACTACTTACTACACACTATTAAACGGTATGACCTTCTACGAATTTTGCGACAAGATAGACGAGACACTGCATGACCACGCCACTGTACTCATTCCCATTTTCATTTTTATCGCAGCACTCGCTTTTCTTGCCGTCGGATATCTTGCCACCCATCCCTTTCCGGGAATTGATGATACTAACGTGAGTCAGGCAATAGAGAAATAGTGGCGTCGTGCACGCATGGTATTATATTTGGACCATGAGTGAAATTGAGATACGCGCAGAACGACTTAAGAAACTGGAAAAGCTTAAAAGTGCAGGGATGGAGGCATATCCGGCGGATTCGCATCGCGATATAAGCATAGCGGACACCCTTGCAACTTTTGATGAGTTAGAAAAAAGCGCCAAGAAAATACATATTGGGGGGCGTATTATGTCCAAGCGCGGGCAAGGCGGGATTATATTTGCGGATCTTTTTGATGGTTCGACTGCGCTCACCACAGGTGGTACCGGCCGAATGCAAGCAGTTCTTCAGAAAACAGAAATTGACGAAGCTCTCTATAATCTTTTTACAGAGTGTGCTGATACCGGAGATTTTATTGAAGTCTCGGGAAAGGCGTTTAAGACAAAGCGCGGGGAGCGCTCTATCCAGGTTGAGAAATGGCGAATGCTTTCTAAATCGCTCTTGCCGATTCCGGATGAATGGTTCGGGCTTAAAGACGAGGAGAAGCGCCTGCGGGAGCGAGAAATAGATTTGTTGCTCACTGCTGATTTGCGCGAAATGTTTGTTCGCAAGGCGCGGTTCTGGTCGGCATGCAGGAAGTTTCTGGAGGCTCGCGATTTTCTTGAGGTTGAGACTCCTGTACTTGAAACCTCTCCAGGAGGCGCCGAAGCGCGCCCCTTTATCACGCACCACAATGCGCTTGATATAGATGTGTACCTGCGCATTTCTGCAGGCGAGCTCTGGCAGAAGCGCCTGCTCATTGCAGGATTCCCAAAGACTTTTGAAATCGGCCGGATTTTCCGCAATGAAGGGCAGTCGCGCGAACATCTTCAGGATTACACGCAAGTGGAATTTTATCAGGCATATTCCGATTATCGCGAAGGAATGAAATTGGTGCAGGAACTGTACCGGCATTTGGCGCACGAGGTATATAAGAAATATACATTCACTATCAATGAGCACGAAGTAGATTTTGCAAATGATTGGGAGACGATTGATTTTAGAGATGCTATAAAGAAACACTTCGGCATTGATCCGATTACGTGCAGTGCGAAAGAGGCGATAGATTCGGCGCGCGAGGAGAAACTTCTTCCGGCGGGCGTAGAACCGAATAAAGAACGCGCCATTGACCAGCTCTGGAAGCACATAAGAAAAGGAATTGCAGGACCTGCATTTCTTGTCGGCGTGCCGATATTTCTTGAGCCCTTGGCAAAACGCTCGCCGGAAAACCCCGATGTCGTAGAAAGATTCCAAGTGATTATCGCGGGCTCGGAAGTGGGCAAGGGCTTCAGCGAATTGAATGACCCGATAGACCAGAGAAAGCGTTTTGAAGACCAGCAAAAACTGCGCGACAAGGGCGATGAAGAGGCGCAAAGAATGGACTTAGATTATGTGCGCGCGATGGAATACGGCATGCCTCCGGCGTTTGGCTTCGGCGTCTCCGAGCGCCTATTTGCATTCCTTGAAAATAAAGCCGTACACGAAGTACAGCTTTTCCCGCTTCTACGCCCGCTTGATAGGGATTAGAGGTATGAGGCGATTCTTGTTGAGTGTTGTAACCGTAGCAGTGCTCGGGGTTTTGTTCTACACATATCGCGCGCCTATTGAGGAGCGGTTGAGAGTGGTGACTGCAAATCTGCAGGCCATGTATATGCCATGCAAGAAACCGATTATGTATTCACTTGGGGATTTTGATGCGCGCTTCGGTATTTCAAAAAAGGATTTTCTATCGGCCGTAGGCGATGCCGAGGCTATTTGGGAGAAACCGATAGGCAGAAACCTTTTTGAGTATTCCGCAGATGGCCGGCTTGCAGTAAACCTTGTATACGATTACAGGCAAGAAGCCACGCATAAGTTACAGAAAATCGGGCTCGCAGTGGATGAAAGCAGGGCGTCTTATGACGCGCTTCAGGCAAAATACACAGAAATGAAATCGCTTATGTCGCAAGCGCAAGCGCAGTATGAGGCTAGCGTTACGGCATACAACAAAAGACTTGATGCGTATAACAAAGAAGTGCAGTACTGGAACCATAAAGGAGGCGCGCCCAAG
>JANLIP010000026.1 GCA_024654165.1 Candidatus Kaiserbacteria bacterium
CAAGAAAAGGGGGCGGGAGGTATACTAAACAGGATATGGTTATCTTTCTTATCGCCATTGCGGCCTTTTGCTCAACTCTTATCAGCGGGTTTTTTGCTCTTCGGCTCCAAGACCGCCTACATTTGGTTTTGGGATTTAGCGCCGGCGCTATTATCGCAGTAGCTTTCTTTGACATACTGCCCGAGGCGCTGGAACTGGCCGGCGCCGTCCATTCTACTGCAACTATTTTCACGTTTACCGTTGTCGGATTTGCGGCATATCTTGTGCTTAACCGATTTGTCCCTCATCACGAGCACGGGATAGACGGAGTACAAACGCTTCGCAGAAGCGCCGGCGCCGGCAGCGTCTCATTTCATAGTTTCCTGGACGGAGTAGCTGTCGGACTGGCTTTCCAAGTTTCCACCGCGGTAGGCGCAGTCGTTGCAGTTGCCGTCTTGGCGCACAATTTTTCCGACGGAATTAACACTGTCGGCATGGTGCTCCGGCACGGGGGAGACAGGCGCATGGCAAGGAAATGGCTTTTAGCGGACGCGGCGGCGCCTGTCTTAGGAATCTTGTCCACGCTCTTTTTCAGGGTTCCCGAAGATATTCTAGGACTCCTGCTCGCCTTATTTGCAGGATTTTTCCTCTACATTGGAGCTAGCGATTTGATTCCCGAGAGTTATCACTCGCATCCAGTGCGATGGACCACCGTCGCGACCATTGCGGGAATGCTCGCGCTATACATTGTCATACGTTTAGCGGGGGTTTGATGCTTGACAATGTGCCGCTAGTAGCTACAATAGCCATTATGGCTACTGAAACAAAACAAACAACCATGGTGACCGCGAAAGATGCGAAGAATCGCTTCGGGGAATTGCTCGATCGCGCGCAGCGCGCTCCCATTACGATTGGGAAAAGAGGGCGGCCTGTCGCCGTTGTCCTCGCAGGAGTTGATTATGAAGATTTCAAGCGTTTCCAAGAAATGGAAGATCGAATCTGGGGTGAGCGCGCCCTGAAGGCGGAGCGGGAGGGCAAATGGCTTGGTCCCAAGAAATCGCAGGAATTTCTAAAGAGGATGCTCAATGCTGGCACTTGACCTTAAACAGCGTGCTAGCAAGTTCATGCGGAAACTGCCGCCAAAACATCGGCGGCAGATATCAGAGAAGATTCTTGCATTGCAGAACGATTCGCTACCACCTGATTCAGAGCGGCTTGTTGGTTTTTCCTATCGACGTGCTGATATCGGCGAGTACCGGATTATCTATCGCGTGGAGGCGAATATTCTTTTCATTCCGATCATCGGCAAACGCAACGACGGCGAAGTGTACAAGCGATTAAAACGCATGGGCGGGTAATTTCTGATGATATAATTGGAAGGCGCATGACATAAGAGTAGGCAATAGAAAACAGGCAAGAGGCAAAAGAAAATACGCTCTTAGATTTTTGTCTCCCAACTATTGCCTATTGCCTAGTACCTTTTGCCTACCCCCTATGTATATCTCCGACACACATTTGAAATCTTTTCTTACTGATGCGGGCTTGGTCTCGCAGAAGGATTTTGAGGCGGCGGAAAAGGAGGCGCAGGAAACAAAAAAGCCGGTCGGCGACATATTGGTCGCAAAAAGCGCAATCGGAGAGGACGAATTGCGGAGAACCTACGCTTATATTCTAGGGATTCCCTTCGTATCGCTCGTCGGCACGCATATAAAATTTGAAACATTGTCCCTTATTCCGGAGCCGGTCGCACGCCACAACAACATAGTTGCTTATAACCGCCGGGACGACGAGCTGGAAGTCGTGATGCTAGACACTGACGATCTGGCGGCGATTGATTTCATAAAAAAGAGGACGCACTTGAAGGTCTTGCCTCGCTTGACCGACGTCGCCTCAATAAAATTTGCCCTCAAGGAATACCAGCAATCTCTCAAAGACAATCTGGGCGATGTGATTGAGCGCGAGACTGCCCTTTTGGAGAAGGCAGAAGCCGGAGGCACGGAAGCAGATTTGCGTAAAGTGGGGGAAGGAGTGCCCGCGGTGCGCATAGTGGATACTCTAATACGGCATGCGAACGCGCAAGGGGCAAGCGACATTCACATTGAGCCGTTGGAAGAGTCTCTCCTTATCCGCTATCGCATTGATGGAATCTTGCGCGACGCGATGGAGCTTCCTAAGCACGCGGCGAACGCGATTACCGCGCGCGTGAAAGTTTTGGCGAGCATGAAATTGGACGAACACCGCCTTCCGCAGGACGGCCGTTTCGGTGCGGAATCGGGAGGGGAGAAAATCTCTTTCCGCGTTTCTGTATTGCCGACGTATTTCGGAGAAAAGATCGTCCTGAGGCTTCTTCGCGACAACATTTCCGGATTCACATTGGAATCCATCGGCTTCCACGGCTCTGGCCTTGAAAGAATGCACGATGCGATGCGCAACACGACAGGAATGATACTGACAACGGGCCCCACCGGCGCAGGAAAATCAACCACTCTCTACACACTTCTGGACATCATCAACACGCCCGACGTGAATATTTCTACAATAGAAGATCCGATTGAATATCAAATGGCGCGCGTGAATCAGACGCAAGTCCGCCCAGAAATCGGGTTCACTTTTGCAAACGGCCTGCGCTCTCTGGTGCGCCAAGACCCGGACATAATCATGGTGGGCGAAATCCGCGACAAAGAAACCGCGTCGCTCGCTATAAATGCCGCGCTCACAGGCCACCTTGTGCTCTCAACACTGCACACGAATTCAGCATCCGGCGCAATCCCTCGCCTTCTGGACATGGGGGTAGAGCCGTTCTTGCTGGTCTCCACGCTGCGCGTCATTATCGGACAGCGATTGGTGCGGAAATTATGCCCGAATCGAGAAAAATACGAACTCTCTCGCGACGAGCAGGCGCATTTGGAAAAGGCAATGGACACGGGCACTGTGGTGCGCGCCCTCAAGGAAGAGAAGGCAATCGCGAAAGATGCGACTTGGAAAAATGTCCCGTTCTATCGCCCTAAAGCAACGGCCGAATCTCCCTCTGGATATTCCGGGAGAGTGGGAATTTATGAAGTGCT